>JAZRWT010000176.1:0-3845 GCA_045599845.1 Candidatus Egerieisoma sp.
CACGCCAAGGTTTGCGGTATATGATGAATGTGGCTCGACAGGAACGTCGGAGCCGCCGAAAGGATAACCGCTTATCATTGTGGTTCCCCAAGGATTGCAACCCAGGAGCCAGTCACGCAGTGCAGCTTCCATTTCAAGGAATTCCCTGCTTCCTGTGCTCTGGGCATAAAGTCTTGCGTGGGTTATGGCTGCGGATGTAAGGTTGTTCGAACACCAGATGTATGGGATACCGTTGAGGAAAGGATCGCCTTCTCCCCTGTTGAGAAGATCTTCAAGACCCATTCTCATGAATTCCTGATATTTGGCGGCAACTTTTGCATCACTTGAATTTGCAAGGTAATAGTGACCAAGGTTTATGAAAGGATAGAACTGATAATGCCTTCCGCGTCCAAGCTCCATCCAAGGTGAAACCGGTTCGAGTTCTCCCCAGTAATCTGCATCCTTGAGCCACTTGGCATTGTTGGTGGTGCTGTTGATCTGTTGTTTACCATCGCCAAGTGTATAATTGTAGAAAGTGGCTGCGGCAAGCTCCACATCATCGGTATAAGTGTCCTCCTCATAGAAGTAAGGAGATACAAGGCAGGCTGTCTGTGTGTTGCCAGGCTTTGTGAGAGCAAAGGCATACGCATCCTGGGCCTTTGTGGTGAGCATTGCGGCAAATTTAGGATCAATGTCCTTGAAAGCGGCTGCACCAAGAGCGAATGTGGAGGAGAACTTGCCTGCTACGGAAGCGACTCCGGTTGTCCTGTTGATGTACTTGCCAAGTCCCTGCGGTTTGCCTGTTACAAAGTAAACAGGACGCCCCTGACCTGGCCCCCAGCCATAGTCAACCTCATCGTCCTGAGGGAAACGGAAACCTGCATGGTCACGGTCAACGGCAATCTGAGCGAACATCACGCCATACTCAGGATTCATCTTCACCAGCCAGTCAAGGCCCCACCTGGCCTCATCGAGGATATCAGGAATACCGTTCGAGCCCTTCTTTCCTTTTGCGTCATACTCATCCTTGAAAACGGATTTGTCCTTCTGCTGCATGTATGCGAAAAGCATGTGATAACAAGCTGTTGCACTGGTTGTCTGGTACTGCAGATAGTCCGCTGCATCATGCCAGCCGCCTGTTACGTCAATGTGTTCACCGCTGCGTGAAGGATGGTCAACAATGAAGCCATCGTGAGTGTGGCATTCAGCATCGTTGTAAGGGTTGTAACCGCAACGCTGCTGCCTCATATATGTAAGGAGGAAGTCAGACAGTCCGTCATAAACGTCCGTGCCTATTCTGAAGACCGGAGACTTTGCGCTACGGAACTGCACATAGTAACCACCAGGGATATTGTACTCGCTGAAATTCAGGCGGGCGCCTGTCTTCAATGCCCATTTTCCAGGGTTCTTTGCATATTCCACAGGAGCGCTGAACACGGTTTTTCCAGTTACTGCATCAATAAGTTCGAACATATTTTCCTGAGCATTGGCGCTTGCTACAGCCTCGCTGTTCAAATACACCGCCACCTTGATATCATTTGGAAGGTATCCAAGCTGGTTAACCCTCACCCACTCTCCTGCCTGCGCACCGAAGCTTATCACAGCTACCAAAAGGAACAAATAAAATCGTTTCATAATCTATGCTTTAATAAGTTATTTCGTAAATGTAAGGAATACGTGCATAAGCCTTGCTGCCATCGAATCTGTTCAAAGAACTGTAAGCATTCTCTATGCAACGGAACTGCTCAGGAAGAATATATTTGTGCTGCAAGGATGGTATCAAAGCGCATACGGCAACTTTTCCGCCGTTTGAGAGAGACTCCATGAAAGTTTCGATTGAAGACTTAACTTTAGGATACTCCTGCACCTTGTACTCCATAAGTCCTGCAATCTGAGCCGCTTCCTCAATTGCAAGGTCAAGGCCGCCAATCTTGTCTGCCAATGAGCATGCAACGGCATCACTTCCTGTCCAAACTCTGCCCTGTCCAAGAGAGTCAACAGCACCAAGGCTCATGTTCCTGCCGTCTGCTACTATAGAAATGAAGCGTGTGTAAACATCTTCCACCATATTCTGCATATAAGCGCGCTCTACATTGTCAAGCGGCTCGGACATTGCCATGAAAGTTGAATGCTTATGTGTTCCGAAATTCTCGGTATTTATGTCCAATGTCTTCTTCAGTGCGTTGCCGTAATTGAAAAGAAGGCTGAACACGCCTATTGAACCCGTAATGGTAGTTCTTTCAGTTATGATTTCATCTGATTGAGCTGAAATCCAATATCCGCCGCTGGCTGCATACTCTCCGAAACTGCATACAAGAGGTTTGCTCTTCCTCAGTTCCTGGAGCTCTACTCTGATCTGCTCGGCAGCCTGTGCATCTCCACCAGGAGAGTTCACCCTGAGAACAACAGCCTTGACTGTGGAATCAGTGGCAACTTTTCTTATTACAGGACAAAGAGTCTGGGCCGCCATACCTTCACCTTCCATGACTATCTCGCCCTCGGCATAAATTACAGCAAGTTTGTCCTTTGATTTTGACTTGTTCGCAGATTTCTGTCCGGCGTAATCCGCAAGGTTCACCATTTTAACATCTTTCTCCTTTTCTACGCCAAAAAGGTTGGCTACAACCTGCCCTATCTCCAATTTTGTAACAGAAGAGTCCGCCAGATTGTTCTCTATCATTGATACTGCATCTGATATTGCCAAAGCGTTCACCAGGCTGTCAAGTTTCTCCCTGCTGATTTCCCTGCTTCTGCAAATATCTTCCGACCAGCTTTCCCAAATTGAAGCGAGCATACGCTCATTCTGCAACTTGTTCGCTTCGGAAATATGATTCTCAATGAATTGCTCTGCAGCAGCCTTGAATTTTCCGTGTCTTATACACTCCACATTCAACCCAAGTTTATCAAGCAGATCCTTGAAGAACATCATGCTTGTTCCAAGACCCGTCATAGGCAGGAAGCACTGGTTGTTCACATAAATTCTGTCAGCAACACTTGCAATGAAATAAGAAGCCTGGGAATAATTGTCTGCGTAAGCAATTACCGGTTTTCCACTCAATCTGAAAGTCTCGAGAGCCCTTCTCAAGGCCTCCATGTTAGGCATTGAACAACTGGCATCGTTGGCCTTCAGATAAATAAGCTTTACGGCAGGATCTTCTGAAGCTGCGTTTATAGCCTCAACAGCTTCCTTTATTCCAAGAGCATTGCCCCCCATTGAAAGTTTCAGAGCACCCAGATTACCATACAGATCGCTCAGAGGATCATCAACGCTTCTCTCACCAACCGGTGAAGCAAGGTCAATTTTCAGCACGAACGAATCCGGCAAAGTATTTTCCTTTGATGAAGATGAAGCCGAAATGGCAATCATTGCGGCAAAATAAATCACAGTCACAATGCAGAATACTCCTAAAGCGAGCAAAGCGCCTATGAATGAAGCAAATAGAAATTTAAAGAAACTTTTCATAAAGCTTTTCAATTATACATGGTAAAACTTTCAAATTTACTAAAAAAAAGCTTTGCTGCGAAAAAAAACACCCCGGCCGCGAATTTTGCCACCGGAGTGCTTTCAAGTTCTGAAAGAAGCGTAATTATTTGCTTGCTTCCTCTTTTTTGGTTGCAGGAAAACCAAGCTTTGCAAGTTCGTTTGCAAGCTGCTGCTCGTTTACCTTTGTAGGATCATATTGGAACCATACGGTCTTGTCCTGAACGCTTACCTTGAATTTCTTCACGCCCTTTATGAAACCAAGATTTGCATCACATTTCTTTTTGCAATTGTTGCAATGAATGTTTGCAGTGAAAGTAACTTCCGCTACTGCCTTTCCACCTTTCTTGTCCTGTGCGCCGGCACTTATGGCAAAGCACAATAC
>JAZRWT010000177.1:0-2595 GCA_045599845.1 Candidatus Egerieisoma sp.
TGGATCCTCAGTACAGTTTGAGCGGTGGTACAGATTATACATACGCTCCTGTAAAGACAATGTCACTCGGTTTGGAAATTAACTTCTAATTGATTTTGTGCATTATGAAAAAGATATTTTTAGCAATTGCAATATTTGCAACAGTATTGGCATCTTGCAGTAAGGAGGCGCTTGAGACAAGCCCTACAGATGCTGTTTCCGGAGACGGAATCATGTCCACTGCAGAATCTGCTCTTACCGCTCTGAACGGAACATACAGAATGATGTTCGAGTGGGGTTGGTCCGTAACAGGTAATTACCATCAGGAACTCGGTATCATGGGTTATGCCCTTATGGCAGACCTTATGGGTGAGGATATGGTAATGGCTCAGCAGGGTAACGGTTGGTTCTGGTATGATTATCTGTATCAGGTAAAATCACGTTATACCGCAGGTTCATGGAGACCATATGGCGTTTGGAATTACTATTACACCATAATCTCAAATGTGAACTACATCATTGCAGCTCGCGAGACAATGGAAGGTTTTGATTCAGACAAGAATTATGTAATAGGTCAGGCTCTTGCAATCAGGGCATACTGCTACCATGCTCTTGCTGTTATGTTCGCAAGAACATATGTAGGTCACGAGAACGAGCCAGGTGTTCCTGTTTATACCGAGCCATCAGCTGCAGGTACAGAAGGACAGCCAAGAGGTACAGTTCAGAATGTATATGACAGGGCACTCGCAGACATTGATGATGCAATCAACTGCCTTACCAATGCTCATGCAAGAAGTGACAAGTCTCACATTGACGCAAGTGTAGCAAAGGGTATCAAGGCAAGAATCCTTTCATATACTGCGAAGACAGCTCAGGACTGGCAGGCTGTTGCAAGTCTTGCTAAGGACGCACGCAGCAAAGCTGCAATCCTTACCAAGTCAAATGTTCACAACGGATTCAACAGTGTGAACAACAACAGTGTAATGTGGGGCTTCATCACAATCCAGGATCAGACAACCACCAACCCTCAGTTCATGTCACATATGGACTATTATTGGGGCGGTTACGGCAAGGCAGCTCCAAAATGCTGCAGCCAGTGGCTCTATGCAAAGATTGAATCAAATGATGCACGCCGTGCATGGTGGAGTGCAGACCCTGTTGACGGTTATGAGCTTCTCCAGCAGAAATTCCTTTATGACCTGAGCAAGGATGCAGGTTCAGCAAACTACGTTAATTCAATCTGTGACCGTATCTATATGAGGGCTGAGGAAATGCTTCTCCTCCAGGCAGAGGCAGAATGCCGCGGCGGCAACGACGAGGCTGCTCAGAAAACTCTTGCCGAGCTTATGGCACAGCGTGTTGGAAGTGGTTGGGCAACTTCAAAGACCGGCACAGCAATGGGCGTTCTCACAACAGATGAAACAGGTTCTCTGCTTGAGGAAATCATTCTTCAGAGGAGAATCGAGCTCTGGGGCGAATACGGCCGTGTATATGATATCAAACGTTTGAAACAGGGATTTGTAAGAACAGCTGAAATGGGACACCCTGCAGATGGTATTGCAGCTCTCAGAACATTGAAGTGCAACAATCCTGAAACTTATGACTGGGTTCTCACAATTCCTCAGAGTGAGTTCGACGCCAACACTAACATGGATATCAACACAGACCAGAACCCTGTTGGAAGTGGTATTTAATTGAACCTAACAAGACTTATACAATATGAAGAAAATATATAGTTTAATAGCAGTAGCCCTTATGGTTGTATTTGCAACCGTATCCTGCAACAAGGATAACGAAGGCGAAAAGTACAGAGAGACAAGTTCTTCAAATTTCTCTCTCACAGGTTCTGCGTCATGTTCATACGGTCTTTCTGTAGATGAGGACCAGGCAGACGTTACAGTTGACGATATAGTAATAACCCGTGCCGTTGCCACTGATGCCGTAACACTTCAGCTCCAGGTAAGCAAGGATCCTAAAAGCTCTGCAAGCGTTACTGTAGACAACTTGGTTTTCAATTCAGGTGAGACTCAGAAATCACCAGTTGTCCACCTCCGTGGTCTTGCTGAAGGTCAGACATGTACAACAACTTTCACAATTCCTCAGACAGACGATGTGATAGCAGGCAAATCTTACTCATTCACAGTAACATTCAAAAGGGATGTACGTGCTTCCTGGATAGATGTTACAACAAAGAGCGTATTCCAGAACGGTCTGTTCGGTATGTTCACTCTTGATCCTAAAGGCGATTATGCACCATATCTTGTATATCCTGTAAATGTTGAAAAACGCAGCGATGCCAACATGTTCAGAGTAAAGAATATCTGCAAATCATCAGTTTGTCCATTCTTTGATCCGAGCGATGAAATAGATGGTGACATGTATTTCAACATTGATGCAACAAATGCAAAATTCGTTGAAGTTGATAACGTAGGTTTGAAGGTGGTTCTTAATTCTTCATATGGAGAGCAGTGGGCCGGTACACATTGCGGTGCATTCTCATCAACATATGAGGTTGGTGGAACATTCGATTCAGGTACAGGTATAATCAAATGGAATCCTGATCAGTTGCAGTGCTGGATGCCAGCCTATGGTACAATAGAGGAAGGCTATTTCTGG
>JAZRWT010000178.1:0-8590 GCA_045599845.1 Candidatus Egerieisoma sp.
TTCCCTACGGCGGCATTATCCGCATCAGGTTACGGGGTATGATCTCAGCCATACAGGCACCCCCAAGCATGATTGAATTACTTATACAAATTTAGCACAGCAACAGTTAATTGCAAAATAAATTGTAACAACTACTGATACAGTAAATATTATTCAGATTTCATGATAGAGACTTTGATTTTGTGGGTCACATCCTTACATCAAAACTCATTGATACAATTCTGCCATTAACAGAATATATCCAGAAAGTAGCCCAATCACTGAAGTAAATAGCCCAGCTACCTTCTTGAAACTCTTCTATGGTGCACTTGTTGAATATTGTTTCAATAGTCTTTGCACTGATTTCGTCACCGATTTTAAAACCACCCTTGCGATAATCTTTCATTACAACAAAGCCCTTGTCATAAATGTTGAATGCGCAAAATGAACCATCACCTTCTTCATTGAATTGCAGAATATTCTCACCATACTTGCAATATTGGCACCAAGCATTGAACATATTGTGATACTCAGGCGAAACTCCTATTCTCCCGGTATAGGCATAGTCAGGCTCACCGAACTTGGCAACAACCTCTTGTCTGCTGTAAATTCGTCCTATATACATACCATTCACATCAACTTCCTGTGCACTGCAATAATATGAAATGAGCAGCATTGAAAATAAACAAATAAACTTTCTCACAATTAAAAATTATTAAGAGTTGTATTGATAATTACTATTAATTCCCGATTATTGATACAATTTTCCAGTAAAGATACTGTTTTCCCAACTGATATTTAGAATTTATCCTATAATTCAGCAGAGAACTTTACAAAAATAATTATAAGGAGAAATAACGAAGAATTTTTGTAACTTTGGTAAAATTGCAAATTATGGTTACTGAATACCAACACAAGATTTTCTGGTCCGGACAATACATTATGCTATTGGTAATATGCATACTGTTTCTGCTGATGGGTCTCTACGAAGTGGTATTTGACAATAAGGATATCAATTGGTTTCTGACCATTTATTTGTTTGCCTACCCGATATTGATGTTTTTAATTCTAAGACAGAAAAATGTGACCTCTATTGATGATGCGCAGAGGATTATTTTCAATAGAGCAAATATAAAATCTCCCATCAAGGTTAGTGATATCAAGGATATTTGTGTGAAAGAGAGCAAGAAGGGAAAGTATCGCGGGCAGCTTACCCTCCATACACACGGAGTTCGTTTCATGAACATTCCATCAGACGAGAAAAATGCCTATGCCATAATTGCCCACCTCCAGAAACTGAATCCGGCAATTGAAGTCAAAAGCAACTCTCACATTATTTAGAAACAATCAATAACTTCTCTGAATTCATAAACAATGACAACAAAAATACTTGTTCTCCTTTGCGTTTCTGCTTTGTTTTTAGCAATGAGCATATTGATTCTGGCAGGAAAAGGCGATTGGTTGATTGCAGGCTTTAATCTTGCAAGCAAAAAAGAGAAAGAAAAGGTGAACATCAAGAGGGTCAGACTGGTTGCAGGGATTACATTACTGGTTCTTATTCCTATTATTTGTATTGACAGTATATTCAAGACTTGGCTGATTATCCCCATTTGCATAGTTGAAATAGTTCTTGCAAACACATGGTGCATGAAAAAATAATCAGTCCTCAAGTTCTATTTTGAAAAGCAGGGGCCAGTTTTTGCCGGTGAGGTAAATCGAGCCGTCATTCGGGTTGAATGCAATACCGTTGAGAACATCTGTTTCAGGTTTGCGAAGTTTACTGTCCAATAATCCGGTACAATCTATATTTGCCTCCACAAAGCCGTTATCAGGGTTGATTATTACAATATGGTCAGTTGTGTAAACGTTTGCCCAGATCTTACCATCGATGAATTCAAGTTCATTAAGGTATCTGACAGGTTTGCCTTTCATTGTAACCATAACTGATGAAAGCACGTTGAAGGTATTGGGATCTATTTTATACATAGTTGCGCTTCCGTCCGTCAGGTACAGATAATTGCCATCTGTTGTAAGTCCCCAGCCTTGATATGGATTGTAGAACTCCCCGATTTTTTCAAGGGACTTGGAATCAAGCACAAAGACTTTGTGCTCCATCCAGGTGAGAATATATATTTTTCCATTGAGGAGTACAGAACCTTCTGCAAAGTATCTGCGGGCGAATTTAAGTTTCCTGTAAGGCTTACCGTTCTTGAGATTCAATTTGTAGAAGGCAGAACGTCCGTACTGGCCTGCACTTTCATACAAAGTGTCGTTATGAAAGAAAAGCCCCTGCGTGTATGATGCAGGATTATGTGGATACGAAGCCAAAACTTTTACTTTATAAGATTTTATTTCTGAGCTTGTTTCAGAATCATCGGCAAGCTTCCCTGGTTCCTTGGAATATGCATCCGGTGCAGCATAGGCAACGACCATGATGAACAGAGCAATGCACCAGAAGTTTGTATGCAATTTAAGAATGGTCATTTATAAAAATTTATACTTGTACATGGATACTATAGATTGATTATCCTGTAATTCCACTTATGAGGCAATCAAAATATATTTCCATTCGATTACAAAAATAATTCAAGTTGGGCATATATGCGAAACTTAAGACATAAACTATTGAAATTTTGTATGACAGAGTGCCGGTTTCAAGCGCTGAAGAAACTAAAAAGTGCATTGGAAAGAAAAAGCTTGTATCTTTGCAGGCGGCGGGCGGTTTCATCGCGCAAGCAATTGTGAGGAAAGTCCGGGCAGGACAGAGCACTCCGCTGTGGAAAGCACAGATAGGTGAAAGCTTATGCCAGGGGTAACAGAAAATAACCGCCGTAAGGTAAGGGTGAAAATGCGGGGCAAGAGCCCGCGTCTGTGTGCAGCAATGTACGCAGAGTATCCCACCGGAGCCTGCAAGGTCATGTATATCAGCACATAAGGGCTGCTCGTCCTTTGCTGAGGGGTAGACTGCGTCAGATAAATGATGAAAGGGAGTTGCTCCCGAAAGGGTAACAACTCTTACAGAACTCGGCTTATACGCCCGCCTTTTTTATTTCCGTTCCAGAGACTCTATTTATCACTATACAATCCTGTGCGGTCAAGAATATGGTCAAGGTTTGCCAGTCTGTAAATAAGGATTGCATTCACGATTGCGCTGTGCTCCATATACTCAGGAATGCATTTGTTGTAATTGTCACGTTCCGAATGCCATATTTCGCCATAACTGAAGTTATAACCCTTGACATCGGAAAGATTGATACTGACTGTGGGAACACCGTTCATTGCAAAATATGCGTGATCCGAACCTCCTGCACTCTTAGGACGTGGTCTTGCAGGAGCATCATTCTTAATGACTTCAAAAGGAAAGTCCGGATTAATTTCATTGATACCTTCTGCAGCCAGGACGAAATCATCGTACATAGCAGGTATAACTGTAACTGAGGAAGCTACTTGCGGCCCGCCATCGCGGTTGAAATAATTAGAAATCTTGTCCAAATCAACTGTATTGTTCTGCACAAAGTACTTGGATCCTAAAAGGCCGAATTCCTCCGCTGTCCAGATAGAGAACATGATGCTGCGTTTTGGCTTTGCACCGGCCAAAGCAAGAAGACGGGCGGACTCCAGATTCACGCTCACTCCCTGCCCATCGTCAATGGCACCGCACGAGCCATCGTATGAATCAAGATGACCGCCGGAAATGACATATTCATCCGGATATTCACTGCCTTTTATTACTGCTATTACATTGCTGAAAGGTACTGGCCCCTCTATGAAGTGATTTCTTATATCAAATTCCAAAAGGAAATCCTCTCTGCGTGAAGCTTTCTCATAAATGATATCGTATTGTTTTGAATCCAGCTTGATATCGCATACGGTTGGAAGGCTGTCAATTGTGAAATCATTGCAGTTAGCCCTGTTGTACAGCACAGTTATAGGCACTTTTGCAGATTGAATGAATCCAAGAGCACCTGCTTCAACCATTTCCTTGTAAAGCAGCGCAGGTGTCTGATCCTCCTTTAACATCTCTTTCTTTTTATCCTTGTGCTTTTCGTTCCAAGCCCAGATTTCACGGTTGACTTTCCTTATGGAATCGTTCTTCTGAAGGATTGCGTTACGCTTTTCATTGGCCTTTGCACTTCCATCGAGGGCGAAACCGTTGGACTTCCCTCCTATCAATACCCAAGCACCTGCGATAGTTTTTTTCATTCTCTGGAACTCTTCGCGGCTTCTTGGCTCAATCACAACATGACCTTTCTGAGGTCCTTTAGTGCCAGCGGTATATGAAGGAGTACCGAAGTGCAGAACCATTCCATCTTCGGACAGCATGCGGCCTGACCATGGGCCACGGTTGAAACCTACAGGCATTGTTCCAACCTGCTGGAGAGTAACCTCGTATCCCCATTCCTCAAGTTGTTTTTTCACCCATTGCTCTGCGCGTAGCAAAGCGTCGGAACCAACAATTCGTCCGCCGATTCTGTTGGCAAGCATATCTTCATGAACCATGACCTGATTGTCAGTTTTTCCGGTCTCAATTATCCTGGAAACAACTGCATCGTTTTCCTGGGCACCGGACCCGAAAGGAATGAAAAACATTACCGAGAATGCTGCGGCAATGGCAAGGATTGAACGTTTCATAAAATTTTGTAAAGAGTTTTCAAGATGTAATTTTAACAATAATTAACTACTTTTGCAAAAAGCAATTTCAACGGAAAATGAGAAGGATTGGCATTATCTGCGCAATGCAGAAAGAACTTGACAGACTGGAAAAGGAATTCCCGGAAGGTGGAAATATAAAATGCGTGCTTTCAGGAATAGGCAAGGTGAATGCAGCAGTTGCAACCGAGAGGCTGATTACAGATTTCAGGCCGGATTGCATTCTTTCCATTGGTGTTGCCGGGACCTTTGTTGAAGGCCTGAATGAGGGCGAAACGGTTATAGTTTCACGTACTGCATACCACGACGTATGGTGCGGCAGCAAGTTCCCGTTCGGTCAGATGATGGGTCTTCCACAATACTTTGAGAGTGACAAACTGCTGCTTGAGTGCGCAAAAACCAATATTGAAAACGCACGTGTAGGTCTGCTTTGCACAGGGGACCAGTTCTACATAAGCCAGGAGGAAGATGCCCGCCAGAAGAAATTGTACCCTGAAGCCCTTGCAATCGATATGGAAGGCGCGGCAGTTGCTCATGTTTGCCATCTACATAACATTCCGTTCCTGGCTCTGAAAATTATCAGCGACAATCACGTTGACGGTCACCAGATGGCGCACTACGAAGATTTCTGGAAAAATATGGCGGACAGGTCATTTTCAGCCGTCCGCCAACTTTTGGATGCACTCAAATAAGACAAGTCTTATTTCTCAAAGAAGTCTGTTACCTCTTTCATGAGTTCCGCCTGCTGTTTGCAGCAAGGTATCGTTTCAAACGGGAATCCGAAAGCTACAACCTTGTAGCTTCCGCTGAATGCCGTTGCGCAAGGGACATTGTTTGCATATCTGAATATTATGCAGGCGCCGTCTCCCACTGCATTAATTCCGTCAGGAGATTCAACTGAATATATCTTGTCATTGAACTCCTGAGTGAAATTGTAGCTGCCTTTGAAACCGTATGGGTTGCCTGCATATTTGAGAGACCCCGTGATGGTTGCATAATCGGTAAGCCAGTTGTAATGAAGCACTTCCTCTGCAAACTTCTTGCCTTCATCAGTAACATTGTAGCTGTCCCACAGATCGGTTGCTATGCTTGAACCTGAAACCATTATGTTTCCACCTGCGATAGCGTATTCCCTTATCTTTTTCTGAAGTTCGATTGGATAAGTCTCATACTTCACTGGAACTTTTCCATTACCTATCATTGTCTGCATCTGCTTGCCAAGGATGAAGTCAACGAGATAGTAATCCTTAAGGAAATCATCCTTCTCTACTGCGCCGAGTGAACTTGATGCAAAGGCATATCCATTTGACATCAAAGCCTTTCCGTGCGCATAAACGAAATCGAAAGTATTACCGGCAATAACGTCATCGGCCTTGTCGTCATAGCATGCGCCGAAACCTGCTGAATCGTCATCGAACCAAGGAATGCTTCTCCTGTATTCGTACTGGCTGCCTATATAGGAAATATCATAGAGGTATGGAACGCCAAAGTCTTTCCTGTCGTAGAAACCGGCAATGCTGGAATCCTTCTGGAAGAAATATGGAGCGCTCAAACGTGTGAAGCCGTTTACAACAAGTGCAATATGTTTAGCGTCCTTTACAGGCTGTCCGGCAGGTTTTCCAACAGCAAGAACCTCTGAAGGGAAGCTCTTTCCGCCTTCGTTCAACGCCTCAACCTTGAAAGAGTATATCTTTCCGGCTTCGAGGTCTTTTACTGAATATGAAGGAGAATCAACTACAACTCCGTTGTCAAATGCGTTGTCATCTATCCTGGTATAAACGATATAACGTTTTGCAACTGCTGTAGGTTCAAGTTTGTCTTCTGTTGGAGCCCAGCTCAGGCGGGCACCTCCATCTGAAGTGAGTTCTGCTCTGAAATCCTTTACAGGAAGAGGAGCAATAACGTACGGAGTCTGATACCTTACACTCAGGAACTTGACCATTCCTTTGTAAATTGCACGGCTTACAGTGAATCTGAACTCAGGATTGAGACCGTATTTCAGGTCAGCAAAGTTCTGGTGGCTCAGGAATTCGAGAAGCATTGCAGGTACTTCAGGAGAACGTGACTCGGAATACGATCTGTCCCAAAGTCCTCGTCTGCTCCAGGATGGTTCATAAAGTGCTGTTACGTCGTTAACTATCTCTGTTTGAACAATGTCTGCATACTCCCTTCCAAGCATTCTGTCCTCTCCGTTTGCGTATTTGTCAGAATCGTTGGAGAACCTTGTATAGATTGAAAGAGTTCCTACTATTGAATCATCCTTGAATGTTCCGGCATCTGTATGGAATGCAAATGAAAGGTCAACAGGAACTTTGTAACCTGGTGCCTTTGGTGCTCTGTTCGAACCACCAACAAGAGCGTTTATCCAACGTCCGCGTGAAGTATAATCATCCTGATAATCATTGGTGTTGTTTGTTGATGAATATATTGAGTCCGCAAAACCGCTCCACTGCAACCAATATCTGGAGCCTTCCGTAAACCTTGGCATTCCACTGGTCACCGGCTCCATTTCGTATGGAAGTACAGATGTTGAACTTCTGGCCATGTTACCCATTCCGCCTCCGAATTTCACACCGTCTGCAGTAACAACAAGTTTTGAGGCATTCTTGCTGTCCGATTCATTGGAAAGATATACTCCTTGCGTATCAGAGTTCTTGTCAAACAGGAACTTACCCAAATATACCCACATTCCTCCAGCCATCTGCTGGTTAACCTTGAAGGTTTTGCTTCCACCTTTGAACTTCACTGTATATTGCGCAGCATCGGTACTGTTAGGAACAGTTGCATATGATACATATACTCCGTACTCGGCGGTCTGTGGAACCTTTGGAATCCAGCATGCAACACTGGCCTTCTGGTCCGAACCTTTCTTCACCATTTTTGTACCACGGAAGTTACCTGCCTTGAACGGATTCTGTCCGAACTCCCAAACCTTCTGTGAATTTGCGAAACCAGGGACCATACTGTCCTCCCAGGCATATTGACCATCGGTTTCCTTGTACAGTCCCGTGTACTCACATCCAGGATATGATGCGTTGTTATCTACAATTACCTCAGTCTTTTGAATATCTCTTTCACGAGGGAGAAGGACTACTGCACCTGCATTCTCAAGCATTGGTACAAGGAACGGAAGAACGTAACTCTGCGTGTAGAGATCCTCTATTGTTTCAAGAAGTTTTGCACGCTGCCACTCCCAGCGCTGAAGTTTGTTCTCAAAATAATAACCATGGCTCTGCCACATTCCAATATGCTTCCCTGCAAGACCTTTGCTGATTGTATAAGGAAGATTCTGTTCTGCAACAAGCGCCGGCTGGTCAGCACCTTTCTTCTTTTTAGGAGGATTGTATGATGAAGGCTGATTGCCGTTTTCATCGAGACTTGCATAATAACGGCTCTTCATCTTCTCAACAGGCTTGCCGTTAATCCACAACTCTATCTTCTTTCCAGGAAAATAAGGCTGTGCTATTTCATACATGCCCTTGATGGTTTCATCCCTGTAAGGATAGTCGTTCATAAGGTCTGAGAAGTGCACCTGAGTGACTTTCTTGACTTTCTTTATTTCCTTTACATAAACAGGAACCCGTATGGAAGCAAGCGGTGCGAGATATGCCTTGATTTCTTCAGACATTTTCACCATTGCGGAATCCTTCATTGGTGAACCGCTGGTATTCATCTCTATCAGCGGTGCATTTGCAGCTTGTGCCTCAAGGCCTGAAACCATCAGCAGTGCAAAGACAAGCACTGCATGCATTTCAAGCGATTTAAAAAATTTCTTCATGACTTATTGTTATAGTATTTTGTTTCCTGAGTTATTTGGTATATGAAAAGTACTTGTCAAGGAATTCCTCTGTGCATTCAGCAGAATCACCGCCGTGTTTCTGGTCAGCACAGTATTTATACGTAATCAAATCCTTGCTGGCCAGCTGCTCAACCTCAGCTGTGCAATCGTGCTCGCTGGAAG
>JAZRWT010000179.1:0-5770 GCA_045599845.1 Candidatus Egerieisoma sp.
CAATGCGGCGGCCAGATTCCCCCGAACTCCTTGAAAGAGCAATGATTCACAGGGTGATTGTCACACACGTAGAACACTTTCTGCTCCGGATGTCCGTTTATCCACTTCACACTTGAAGCAACAGCCTGTTCTCCTCCAATGCAGGCAAGGCTGCCGTCTATAAAATCATAAAGCATATCAACAACAACATGTACCATACTGCCACGCGTTTATTTTACAGTTATCTCCTTTGTGGAATTAAGTTCGTTTATCTCAGCTATGAGGTTATGTATGAGCTTCATCTTCAAATCGTAAAGTTCATCCGAAATGTCAACTTTATAATAATGCGGATTGATTATTCTGCTTTCCGCAGGATCGAGTCCGGCAAGATTGGCCTTGTAATAGGCCTGCTTCTCCATGAGCGGAACGTCCTTGTAAACAAGTTCACCATTGCTTATCATTGGTATCTGGAGAGTTTTCCATGAATAAGTGCCGCCCTTGTATGTCTTGTATCTTGTCTGGTCATACTCATCACGTACAGGGCAATCCTTTCCCGCCTCTATGATGGCAGTTGTTGCATCACCTCTCAAACAGGTTATGTCAACCTTGAATTGTCCGTTCTGAATGAGTCTGTATGTAATCTGAAAGCCAGGATTTATAAGTTTAACCCTGTCTTCAGAGCGTTTAAGCACCGGCTCGGAATCAACCTGCACAAGTTTGTAAACATTGCCGAAACAAGGATTGTGCTTGCTGGTTGCTATGGCATCGCCAACTCCGTATGAATCAATTGCGGCTTCCTGCCTTTCCAGATCCGTTATGAGGTATTCGTCCAAAGAATTGGTTGCAAAAATCCTGCACTTCTTCAACCCTGCTTCGTCAAGAATCTCACGGCATCTGCGGCTCAGATATGCAAGGTCCCCGCTGTCAAGTCTCACTCCGTATCCTTGGGGGTATGAATCATCTATGCCGGCATCCTTGAAAGACTGGATGGCATTCCTCACTCCGCAATGAATGGTATCATAAGTATCTATGAGCAGAATGAGCGGCTCTCCTGAATGTGTTCTTATGTATGAGTCGAAGGCTTTCTTCTCACCGCTTATTGAGCATCCGAAACTTGTTACGAAACTATGGGCCATAGTTCCTGTGCAAGGCATGCCGAACAAGGCTGAAGTAAGGATATTGGACGTATTTGCGCAACCTCCTATTACTGCGGCCTTTCCTCCGAAAGTTGCCGCCCATGGTCCGTGTGCGCGTCTTGATCCGAACTCGCTCACCGGTTTCTGAGTAGCCCTTGTAACCCTGCTGGCCTTCGTGGCAACAGCCATCTGATGGTTCATTATGCAAAGCATTGGCGTTTCAAGAATCTGCGCCTCTATAATAGGGCCTTCAACCGTGATTATTGGCTCAAGAGGAAAAGCAATCTCACCTTCCCTCATTGCGTACACGTTACCTGTGAATCTTGTAGAGGCAAGGTATTTCCTGAATTCGGCGTATTCTTCTCCGGGAATGAATTTCTCGTAAAAGGATTCAGGCTCGTTTCCCATGCTCCGTATCATTTCAAGAACTTCACAGATGCCTGAAACTACAGCCCAGTTGTTATTGTCTGGCGCACTTCTGTAAAAAAGATTGAAAACGGCACGTTTGTCCTTCATGCCAAGATCGTAGAAGGACTTGCCCATTGTATATTGATATTTGTCTGAACAATATGCTGTTTTTAATTCCATGACAATGTTTTATAACACTATAACCTGCAAATATAACCAAGACTTGGCACAATTGCAATTACTGCTGATTTTGTCTCAAGAAAGCCTCGGCACGCTCCAATGAATCCAGCTTGCCCACATCAATCAAACGGAGATTGTCCTTTACGTATGCCTTTATTCTGCACTTGTGGCAAATGGCAAGATAAAAATCCATTATTGGAAAGGCTTCCGGAAAAGATTCCATATACTTGAAAATAGAAGCTGACATTACGTGCACACCGCCGAATGCATATTTTTTTATACCTGGCGATGGATATTCAAGATTCTTGTAAGGAGAGCGAAGTTCTCCTGTATCCTCATTGGTCCAGCCCACTAGAAAATCGTTCCGGTCGAACAAAAGGTATCTGGAGGTCCTGCGTCCGCTAACCAGCAGAGTGGCCACAAGCTCAGGAACATTCTCCTCTCCGTTTGCAGCCTCATTCTCCATTGCGCTCTTGAGGTGAAAGTCATAGAACTCCTTGAGGTCCAGATTTGAAAGTATGTCAACATTATGAACAAGAAAAGCTTCTCCGCCAATGAGCAACGCTTCGGCCTTCTTTATGCCGCCGCCCGTTTCCAGCAATTCCTCACTTTCGTCTGAAAAACTGATTTTCATATCTTTCAAACTTCTGCTGGAAGCCACATATTCATAAATCTTGTCGGCAAAATGGTGAACGTTTATGACAACATCGTTGAAACCGGCGGAAGAGAGTTTCTCCAGCACATGCTCAAGCAAGGCTTTGCCGCATACAGGTACCAGGGCCTTTGGCATTGTATCTGTTATTGGCTTGAGCCTTGTGCCTTTCCCGGCAGCAAAAAGCATTGCTTTCATAGTCTAAAGCTCCTTGTTCAAGCCCAGTTCCCTGTGAACGAGCACAACGCTTACATTGAACCTCTTGGCAATATGGGCAGCCAGATGCTCGGCACAATATACGGACCTGTGCTGGCCGCCTGTACAGCCGAAACTGAACATAAGGGAAGTGAACTTCCTTTCAATGTATTTCTTCACGTGCGCATCTGCAAGTTCATAAACATGACTCAAATACACTCCTACCGTGCTTTCTTCCTCAAGGAATTTAATGACCTCCTGATCAAGACCGGTGAAATGCTTGAAATGATCATATTTGCCAGGATTCTCTATATCCCTGCAGTCGAACACGTATCCTCCTCCATTTCCACTGTCATCTGCAGGAATGCCCTTCTTGTATGCAAAAGAGAAAATTTTTACAACCAGTTTGGCCTGCTTGCGCAAATCGTTGAACTGACGCATCTGTGACAGTTCAGCAAGCAGTGAATTAAGATAAGGATATTCAACGAAAGGAGCCGTTGCCAGCAGTTTACGCAAATTGTCCATTGCATACGGAATGCTCTGGAGGAAATGTGGCTTTTTTTCAAAATAGCCTCTGAATCCGTATGCCCCAAGCACCTGCATTGTTCTGAAAAGCAGGAACAGACGCAGATTCTTCCTGAATTCCTCACGGCCTATTGTAACGTACGGTTCAAGGGCACGCATATAGGTGTTCACAAGTTCTTCCTTGAGCTCTTCAGGATAATTGGCCTTTGCCTGCCAGACAAAAGAAGCGAGGTCATAATAGAAAGGTCCCTTCCTTCCACCTTGGAAATCTATGAAATAAGGATTCCATCCGGAAGAGTCTGAAGATTTGCGGAGCATTACGTTCCTGGCCTGAAAATCCCTGTACATGAACACATCCTGTTCCACGCTCAAGGAAAGGAGGTCATCGGAGAAGCGCTTGAAATCTTCATACAGGTCAATCTCCTTGATTTCCAGCCCTGTTGTTTTAAGGAAGCAGTACTTGAAATAGTTCAGGTCGAATGATATCATTCTTTCATCGAATTCAGGCTGTGGATAGCATACTGAATAATCAAGTCCGGCCCCGCCTTCAAACTGGAATTTGGGAAGGAGGGATATCGTTCTCTTCAAAAGTTCCTTCTCCTCATTGCTGAACGATCCGCTTTCACGGCCTGAAGCAATTGTATTGAAAAGGGTTGTGTCACCAAGATCTTCCTGAAGATAAAACACTTTGTCTTCGCTTGCAGCCAGCACCTGCGGCACCGGAAGTCCCTTGGCAAGAAAATGTTTGTCTATTGTTATGAAAGCTTCATTCTCATCAACAGAAGTGCCAAAGGCACCTATGAGAGAGATAAGTTTCCCGCTATCGGATGTGTTCTGTGCTTGAAGCCTGAAGTACCTCCTGTTGCTTCCGCTGGAAGGAAGTTCATCACATCTTCCGGCCTTCATGCCGGTAAAGCGTTCGAATAAAAGTTCAAGTTCCTTCATCAGTTTCCGTTAAGTTTTGCCTCCAGTTCCTTGGAAGCTTTCTCCCTCTGCTCACAAATGGAACTCCAGCTTGGATGCTCGTCCAGAATTCTGCACAAGTCCTTTATTGTCTGGGCAACCTGAATCTTTTGCGGGCAATGCCTGTTGCAGGTATTGCAATTGAGACATTCGTACGGCTGTTTGTTCTTTGGCAGTGATTCAATGCGCATTTGCGGAGTGAACGAGAATTGTGTCTTCAAGTCATTGTAAGCCTGAATGAGCAGCGGTATGTCCAGACCTACAGGACAGGTATCACAGCAATACCGGCAGCCTGTGCAAGGTACCCTGCTCATCAAAGACTCAGCTTTTGCTTCAAGAGCTTTCCTGTTCTCTTCTGAAAGATTCTTATCAGAGGAAAATGTTGAAATATTGTCCTTCATTTGCGCAATTGATGACATTCCGCTCAGAATTACCGTTACACCGGGTACTTCCATGAGCCAACGGAAAGCATCAGCGGTCATTTGAGGAGAACTGGCCAGAAGACCGCCGCGCAGAGGCTCCATCACCCATACAGGTATTCCCCTCTCATTGAGCATCTTTATCTTCTGCTCAGCCTTCTGGAGTTTCCAATCAAGGTAATTCAGCTGAATCTGGCAGAATTCAATGCATTTTCCGTATTCAGAATCAAGAATCTTCTCAAGCATGTCCAGATCAGCGTGGGTTGACATTCCTAGATGCCTGACAAGACCTTTCTCCTTCTGTTCCATGAAATACGATATGAACTCCTGAGCATGTGAGGAATAAACGTCCCAGCAATTTTCGCAGACATTATGGAAAAGGTAGAAATCGAAATATTGCGTGCCGCATTTGCGCAGCTGGCTCTCGAAAATCTTCTTCGGATTGTATTCGCTTGCCGCCTGATGGCCCGGGAATTTGTCAGCCACATAATACTTGTCACGTGAATATTTCGTAGAATCTTCCGAAGCAAGCAGATTCAATGCCTTGCCCAAAGCAAGTTCTGAAAGTCCGTTATGATACGGATATGCCGTATCGAAATAGTTCACGCCGCTGTCCAAGGCGCAGCGCACCATGTCATTCACCTGAGACTGGTCAATCACGCCTCCCTCAAGCAGAGGGAGACGCATTGTGCCAAAACCCAGCATACTGGGGCGCAAATCTTTGAATTCAGAATATTTCATTTCAAATCAATCAGTTAACTTTGATATTGAAGAATGTAACATAAAGTACAGGCAGGAAGTACAGGATTGCTATTGAACTGAAAAGCAATCCTCCCATTATTGTTGCAGCCATAGGGCCGAACATTGCATCGGAAAGAAGAGGAATCATACCTAGGATTGTAGTTGAAGAACCCATCATGACAGGTCTTAACCTGCTCACTGTTCCGTCAAGTACAGCCTTGGCTGGAGCAATTCCGGCAGATATCTGGGAGTTGACCTCGTCAAGCAGCACAATTCCGTTCTTCATAAGCATTCCTATAAGTCCAAGCACGCCAACTGTTGAACAGAACGTGAATGTCTGGTTGCACAGATACATGGCCCACACAATACCTATGATAAGAAGCGGAACGCAACAAATAAGTACCAGCGGCTTCTTGTAGTCGTTGAACAGGAGTATAAGAATGAATATTATGATAACGACTCCTATTGGGAAATACTTGAATATATAGTACATGGTTCTGTCTGAAGCGGCTTTCTCACCCTCCCAGTGCATTGAATATCCATCCGGAAGCTCAATGGCCTCTATGTCCGCT
>JAZRWT010000180.1:0-2218 GCA_045599845.1 Candidatus Egerieisoma sp.
ATAGTTGATATTAATGAAAACTACCTACATCCTTCGTACTTATGGGCATTGCGATGGGTGTGAAAATTCAAATGAGAATGCCCTGGCTGAATAGTTACTGTTGATCAAACAAAATTACGGTCTTTCCACTGGTGTATACGACCAATAGAGAAGTTCCGAAGCCGGTTGCAGAGGGTCACCTGACTGAGGAATCTTATCAATTGCCGGTGTGACACCTGTATATGGTGTAATCTTTTCACCCAACAGATGCAGGTCTTCAACTCCGCAGAACTCTGTTGATATCTCACCGAGCCATCCGGCCTGCCTATGTGTTGCAGACTGAACTTTTATGAAATCTATATGATCAAGATATACATGATTCCCGTTTTCATCCACTGCCCAGTCAATGTCAATTGTTGAGAGCGGATGAGCGTTCGGATAATTGTCACAGTATCCCCATGCGCCAAGGCCGAATGTGGTCTTTGATACTTTCAGTTCATCGAGATGGTTCAAATCCTCTCCCTGTAATTCAGCCTCTACAGGGAATCCCCACCATTTTGCATCCTGAACATAATTTGAACCGCCTCCGCTTGTGTCAAAAGAATTTACAGGAAGATATTCACCTGTGATAACTATGGTTTCCCCAGCATATTCAGGCCAGTACGACTGCTTGTGATAGCTGTTCTTGCACTCGTATCCGTTATGTCCTTTATTGTCCTCCCAGTATATATATTCATCGAAAGCTTCCAATGTCTTGGCATAACTGAAAACCACGGGGTAAGTTTCATAAGTTTGAGGGATGGCATCTTCAGAAGCAGCTGTTCCCACAAGCGTATTCGCCTGAATGAGTTTCATTATTGTTTTGGTGCTGCCACTCCCTTCTTTATATATTTTGTCATTGTACAGATACCATTTATCAACGTCCGGGTCCTTTGATGGTATCTCCTGTCCGTTCTTCTTGAACGCAGTCACGGTAACTGCACTTGTCTTGCTGGCATAGTCTCCCTTCCATGCAAAGAATTTATACTGTGTCAGAACTTCAGAAACAGGTTTGTAATAAGTTATCCGGTAATCATGAATGGAGTAATCATACATTGAATGCTTGATAAGGTACCATTTCTCCGGTTTCCCCTCATCATCCTTCTGAGCCACATAATAGACACCAGGTTCAGAGGATCCTTCGAATGCATTGCCGTATCCCCTAAAATCCGCTCCCTTGAGATTTATTACAGGGTGGTCGAAACCAACTGTCACAGAGCCGCCCCATCCGCCAAGATGCACGTAATTACGTGTTGAGCCCACCATCACAGCAGCGGTTGCCTCAATGGCGCTGGCCTTGGTCTCTATTCCTTCAGGCAAAGTATTGGTGAACTGTCCCGGGGCATAATCAACATCCACTACTGAGTACACATAAGGAGAACATCCATCCGCTATCTGTTTCTCCACAATCTTTGTAAGATATTCTTCATTGCTGAACTCCTTTGCTTCAAGTTCCATTGGATACTGATTCGCTCTGGCAAATGTATGTTCTCCTTCAATATCGTATTCAACAACAAATCCATCAGCGGCGCCTTCCAGACTGAGCCTCATACCGGAATAGGTGCCGCAAGGTATGGCAAAAAAGAACTTGATTTCCTGGCCGGCAGTCAGCGGCACTCCCGCACAGTCCAGAATC
Organism: Candidatus Egerieisoma sp.; assembly: GCA_045599845.1. GTDB lineage: Bacteria > Bacteroidota > Bacteroidia > Bacteroidales > UBA932 > Egerieousia. Next base: position 1,655 of record JAZRWT010000180.1, read on the forward strand.
AAACTGTCCTTTCCGTTGACAAGCTCCATTACCTGTGAACCAAAGGCAACTGACCAGGTTCCTGAAAGCGCTTGCTCAGCTGTCAATGTCACTGATTTGAGTTCGCGGCCATCATCTGCAGCTTGAGGAGTGAACCCGAATGTCAGTAATGCACCGAGTTTCTGGAATTTCATGGTATTTCCTTCTTTCACTCCCATCATAGGGACTACTCCTGAGGCAATATTCCCCGGTGCATACTCCTGAACCTTGGGCAAATCTATGATGAAGCCTTTACCGGATACGGAATTGCAGCCGGAAGATGGATAATAGGCATGAAATGAAGAACCGGACGGTGTTCCTTCTTTGAGTGTGAATATGTTTGTTTCGCCTTTTCTGTCAAGCACAAACGAGTTTGTTCCATCAAACAGAGAGAAGCTGTCAAAAACGGACCATTCCAGGCTGAAGTCCGACCCGTCTCCTGTGAGTTGTGTCTTTGTTGTGGAATTGTCAATGACTGCTTCAATCGAGAACTGTTCCGGCTCTTCCGGTTGTTCAATGTCATAACTTTTCTGGCAGGATATGGTA
>JAZRWT010000181.1:0-2508 GCA_045599845.1 Candidatus Egerieisoma sp.
CCCCCGGACTGAGGAAGGAAGACCTTTGACGATTATTGAAGGTTAAAGCAAGCATAAAATCTTGTAAAGATACTCAAAATAAGCGGAATTCGGGCAATTCCATTCAAGAAATCGGGATAAGCAACACAGAGAATCTTGAACACTCTAAACTTACAACAGGTTTCTCACGCTATGGCAAACACGGAACTTTGCAGGTGAGCCTTAATTTCCCAAATGATCTGCATAACTTCAAGTTCAGCTTTGGTAAGCTCATTGAACAGTGTTTTCTTATTTGTTCTCATGATATATTGAATTAATACACAAAAGTACTACTAATATTTAAAATTACAAACTAAATTATTAGTTTAAAAACTTAAATATTGGTATTTAGCATAATAAATCCGTGATATGTACACTGCAATTAATATGGCAAGGATATTGGAGACTTTTCGCAGAAAATAAGTGTCCGCTGTTACAGCGCATTCTTGACAGGCTTATATGGGCAGGTGTTTTCCATGTTCGCGTATTAAAAAAACGCTTCTGGATTGAAGCGTTTTCTCAGTGACCCGCGTGGGGGTCGAACCCACGACCCCTTGATTAAGAGTCAAGTGCTCTACCAACTGAGCTAGCGAGTCATCGTTTGGGACTGCAAAAGTAGTGCTTTTTTTTCATATAACAAATTTTTCTGCATTTTTTTGAGTCCATTCAATGCATTTTCTGAAATTTGTTTGGAACGAACCGTATGTGCAATTGAAAAACTGATGAATAGCTTCAGACATTTGCGTCCCGGAAAATTTTGATTACCAAACAAACGATTCACTTACAGGGAACAAGCCATAAAGGCCTCCTGTGTGAATGAACAGAATGTTTTTGCCGGTGCCAACGTGGTCGTGAAGAATTCCGCCTTCCTTGAGTTCGTTATAAACGCCGTACATTGCCTTGCCTGTGTAAACAGGATCAAGAACAAGGCCTTCAAGACGAGCAATCTTCTTGATGAATTCCAGCTCTTCTGGACGGCTGAGAGCATAGCCTATGCCAACATATCCGTCACAGAATTCAATATGTTCAGGATTTGGTCCTTTGCTGCCGAAAACATTGTCTGCCAACGCTTTTTCTTCCTCTGAGAAATATCTTATAGCGCCTGGTGCAAGTTTCTTTGCAATGTCTGTGAAATATTCATTGTTGTCACATACGCAGAATCCGAGCACCCTTTTGCCAAGACAATAAAGTTCGTTTCCTAGGTAAAGTCCTGAATATGTTCCACCGCTTCCTGTAGCGCATACAACAGTATCGAACTTTATTCCAAGTTCCTGCTCCTGCAAGGCTATTTCCTTCATTGCTGTGAAATATCCCATAGTACCTACTTCGTTTGAAGCACCTTCAGGAATTATATATGGCTTGTACCCCTGGGCGGCGTAAGTTGCAGCCATTTCTTCCATTATCTGCATTCTCTGTTTGCTATACTCATCACGGGTGCAGAATCTGACATCCGCTCCCATGAGTTTGTCAAGGAAATAGTTGCCCTTTACAGGTGGCTGCTCGGAAATTCTCAGAAGTACAGCACTCTTCAAACCTAACTTGGTTGCAATGGCAACGGTTGCACGGCAGTGGTTGCTTTGTATTCCACCGCAGGTTATCAGGTAATTGCAACCGTTGTCAAGCGCTTCCTTTACGCTGAATTCGAGTTTCCTTATCTTGTTTCCAGAAAATTCACTTCCTGTCTGGTCATCTCTTTTGATGTAAATGTTCGCTCCGGTTTCTTGTGAAAGCCTTTCAAGTTTCTCAATCTTGGTAGGCAGGTTGGCAAAATTGAATTTCTTCATTGTATTTCAGTTTTAACAATTCATATTTCTTTCTACAAAATTAGGGATTTTCTTCTTATTTTTACAAGTTGATGCTTTTCAAATGCAAGCTTCTCGCATGCTTTTGTTAATGCATTGCATAAAGATTGCAAATCAATTAATTAGATAAAATATGATTTTCAAAACTATCGCAAAGTATGGTATTGTGGCGTTTGCCGCAATGTTCTTCATGAGTTCCTGTATAGGAGTTTCTGTTTCAAGCGGCTCGAACAGGGCTACTGCAAATATCTCGTATGTTCATGATACTGTGTATGTGCAGAATCAGGCAAATGGTGAATTCGTTTATAACCTGCCGTGCAAGGTGGTGAACATTCATCAGGAGAAACCTGGCAAGTCAATTCTTTTCCTATGGCTGCACGGCGGTGTGCACGATGTTGCAAAACACGATCTGTTCGCATTCAATCATCTTGATTGCGTTGCTGCCGATGACAGCATACTCAACTATCTGCAGAAGAAAAACATCAAGGCCATTGCCTTGTTCCCTGTATGCCACAGAGCAGTTGATCCAAAGCCTATTGCATGGCGTGACTGTTATTATGAGATAAAGAGCATGATAGACGATTATGCAAAGAAAGGCCTTATTGATATATCGCGCATTTATCTTGCCGGATCTTCGGACGGTGGTACCGGAACATGGGATTTCGTTGAAACTCATCCAGAAGTATTT
>JAZRWT010000182.1:0-6390 GCA_045599845.1 Candidatus Egerieisoma sp.
CTTGGCTCACAGAACGACATGGCTACGATCCGACTTCCCTTAAGTTCGAGGAGTTCCAGCAGCTCAAAGGCCAGACGGTATATGTGAGCGCCACACCTGCACCTTTTGAACTGGAAGAATCTGAAGGTGTTGTGATTGAACAGCTCGTACGTCCAACCGGACTGCTTGACCCTCCGATTGAGTTGAGGCCAACGAAGAATCAGATGGATGACCTCATGGAAGAAATAATGGTCAGGGCCGAAAAAGATGAACGTGTGCTGGTTACAACTCTCACAAAACGCATGGCCGAAGAACTCAACGCCTTCCTGGAAAAGAACGGAATACGCTGCCGTTACATTCACTCTGACGTTGACACAATGGAACGCATTGAGATAATTGATGATTTCAAGGCCGGCCTCTTTGACGTACTCATAGGCGTTAACCTTCTCCGTGAAGGGCTGGACATGCCTCAGGTATCACTGGTGGCCATACTCGATGCAGACAAGGAAGGTTTCCTGCGCAGTGAGACCTCCCTCACACAAACAGCCGGCCGCGCCGCCAGGAACCTCAACGGCCTGGTCATAATGTACTGTGACAGTGTAACTAAGTCAATGCAGAAGACCATTGACCAGACTAACCACAGGCGCCAGGTCCAGATGCGCTACAACAAGGAGCACAACATAACCCCACACGCAATAGAAAAGGAGAAGCACAGCACAATGGGAGCCGCCACCTACGACCGGACTTATGAAGAAGAAAGCAGGAATCTGGTTGCAGACGAGCCTGTTCTCAAGAACATGAGCGCTGAGCAGCTCAAGCGTTCTATCATAAACTCCAAGCAGCTTATGGAAGAGGCCGCAAAGGAGCTTGACTTCATAGCAGCCGCCAAGTACCGCGATGAAATGAATGCACTGAAGGAACTTCTGTTCAAAAAATCCGAATACCATGGAAATGAATAAAAGACTTGACAGCTTATTATTGGAATGCAGCACTGATGACAAGGAGCTTGTACTTAAGGCTTTTGAACTTGCCAGGGCCAGGCTTGAAGGCAAGATGCGCGGTAACGGACATCCGTTCATAGAGCATCCTGTAGGTGTAGCGGAGATTGTTGCAAATGACATGAAGCTTATGCCTTCCGCAATAATGGCGGTCTTTCTCCACGAGGCATATCGTGATTATGTTGCTGGCTCCGGAACAACCCTGCCCCTTGCTACCGGGACTGCTCAGGAAGCCAATGTTCCCGCTGTGGCACATGACAGGGACGAAGAAGGCAAACTGAACGTAGAGGAGGAACTCAGGCATCAGGGCTGGAGCCAGGAGGTCATCAATATTGTAACAGGCCTCAACAACATATCTAAAATAACGCCGAAGGACACTGGACTTCAGGCTGAAAGATACCGCAAACTCATAATAAGCTACTCAACGGACCCGCGTGTAACCTTGATCAAGATTGCAGACCGTCTTGAAATCATGCGCAACATGCATGTATTCCCAAAGAGCAGCATAAGCCGCAAGATTACCGAAACAGCCACGCTTTACATTCCTATTGCCCACCAGTTGGGGCTTTACAAAATAAAGAGTGAACTTGAGGACTTGTATTTCAGGTATGCCAATCCTCAGGAATACAGGACAATAACCAACAAGCTCAAGGCAACTGAGGAAAGCCGGGAGCGTCTTGCGCGCGAATTCGTAAAACCGCTTGATGAAATTCTTAGCAAGAAATACAAGTACAAACTCAAGGTCCGTACTAAAACGGCCTACTCCATTTTCAAGAAGATGCAGGCGCAGGGCGTTCCTTTTGAAGGAGTATTTGACGTATTTGCCATAAGATTCATTGTTGAGGCTCCGCCGGAAAAAGAGAAGGACTATTGCTGGGACATTTTCAGCGAGGTCACAAAAGAGTACGAACAGGACGAGAAGCGTCTGCGTGACTGGCTCACCAAGCCAAAGCCAAACGGCTATGAATCCCTCCACATAACCGTGAAGAACAAGGAAGGCTATCCTGTTGAAGTGCAGATAAGGACTGAAAGAATGGATGAGGTGGCTGAGAACGGCCATGCCTCCCATTGGAGCTACAAAGGTGTGAAAAGTTCCAACACTCTCTCAGACTGGCTGTCTTCAGTAAAGCAGATGCTTGAAAATCCTGGCGACAGTTCGTCCTACACTTCAAAGGACCTTTCACTCAACGAAATATTCTGCTTCACCCCCAACGGTGACTTGATTCAATTGCCTAAAGGTGCAACAGTGCTTGACTTTGCTTTCCATATTCACACCAATCTTGGCGTGAAATGTTCAGGAGGAAAAGTCAACGGCAGAATCATGTCAATCCGCGATGAGCTGCACACAGGCGATATTGTTGAGATTCTCTCCAACAAGAACCAGAAGCCATCTGCAGACTGGCTGAATTTCGTGAGCTCATCAAAGGCGAAGAGCCGTATAAAGGCCAAGCTCAAGGAAGAGGAGGGCAAGCAAAGCAAACTTGGCCGTGAGATTCTGGAACGCAGGCTCAAGAACTGGAAGATGGAACTCAACGACGAGCTCCTCTCTGACCTCACCAGGCACTTTGGCTTCAAGGCAATTTCCGAGTTCTACATTTCAATTTACAACAGCAGGACAGAAACCTCCAGAATCAAGGAATATCTTGAAGACCGGCAGTCTGAAGATTCATCATCTTCCACTGGCGATAGTTCCACAATTTCTCCTGCCACCAAGGAGGAGCCTGGCAAAAAAGGCCTGGAATCCGCCGGCGGGAGCGATTTCCTGGTAATCAATGACAATCTGGACAATATCCAGTTCAAGATGGCCAAATGCTGCAACCCTATTTTCGGAGACGATGTCTTTGGATTCGTGAGCGCTCTTGGCGGAATAAAGATACACCGCATCAACTGTCCGAATGCAGCCAGGCTGCTGGCACAATACCCGTACCGGGTGATTCACAAGGTCCGTTGGAGACAGGTATCAACAACAACGAGTTTCCAGGTTTCGCTCAAGGTCATAGCGGAAGAGGAAGCAGCAGCTTCCGGACTCATATTTGATGCAATAACAAAACAGAACGCAAAAGTACGTTCGTACAGGATTGAAGAGCGTGGCGGGAAAAGCGCGTACCTTTCAAACGTTCTGATTGCCATATCGGTCAGCAACAACGGCCATTTGGACAAAGTGATTTCAGAGCTCAAAAAGCTCAAAGGGGTGAAGAACGTCCTGCGTGTGGGCATTGAAAAATTATGATTATGAATGAATATATATCAATAAAGGGAGCGAGAGCGAACAATCTCAAGAATGTTGACGTGGAGATTCCGCGCGGGGAACTTGTTGTGATATCGGGAGTGAGCGGAAGCGGCAAGTCCTCGCTGGCATTCGACACTCTTTACGCGGAGGGACAAAGGCGCTTTGCAGAAAGCCTGTCCTCGTTCGCCCGCCAGTTCCTTGGTGTAATGAGCAAACCGCCCGTTGACAAGATTGAGGGCATTCCACCGGCAATTGCCATACAGCAGCGCACGTCAAGCGCCAATCCCAGAAGCACTGTTGGCACAACAACGGAAATATATGATTATCTGAGAATCCTGTTCACAAAGATTGGCAGGACATATTCACCTGTTTCCGGTATGGAAGTAAAAAAGGACACTGTTGAAGACGTCCTTGAATACATACGCTCTCTGAAAGAAGGTATTGCCTTCCTTGTATGCCCAATACCTGAATACATAAGGGAGAATGCCGTTGAAAAACTTCTCGAGCTCAAATCCGGCGGTGTATCACGTTTGTATATAAACGGCAAAGCCCAGCGTATTGATGCAGTTATTTCAAACATAACGGAAAACGATACCCCACATATTCTCATTGACCGCTTCATGCTGCCGGTATCTGATGACAATGACAATCTGGGCCGCATACGTGACAGCATAAAATCGGCCTTTGAAAGTGGCGGAGGACACCTGAGCGTAATTCTTGATGAAACAGTCCGGAACTTCTCCAACGCCTTTGAACAGGACGGCATAGTTTTCAGCGAACCAAGTGAACTGCTGTTCTCATACAACAACCCCCTGGGCGCCTGCCCTCACTGCAACGGAAGCGGATTCCAGGAAGGCATAGATGAAGCTCTGGTAATTCCCAATCCATCGCTTTCAGTATATGAAGGTGCCATTGCCTGTTGGAGAGGAGAAATAATGGGAACCTACCTTCAGGATTTCCTCAATGCGGCGCCTGCCCTGTGCTTCCCTATACACAGGCCATACGCTGCCTTGTCAGATGAACAGAAAAAGATTCTGTGGGAAGGGAATGCAGACTTCACTGGAATACTTCCTTTCTTCAAATGGGTTGAGGCTCAGAGATATAAGATACAGTACAAATATATGCTGGCCCGCTACAGCGGCCGTACCACCTGCCGTGAATGTGGCGGAGGAAGGCTCAGGAAAGAGGCCCGGTACGTAAAAATAAACGGCAAGGACATAGTTGAACTAATGGAAATGCCGGTGAACCGTCTGTGTGAATTCTTCGAGCAATTGCCGGAAAAACTTGATGCTTACAGCAAGGAGATTGCAGCCAGGGCAATAAAGGAAATAACTTCAAGGCTGGAATACATAAACAAAGTGGGGCTCGGATATCTTACTCTGTCAAGAAAATCTTCCACATTGAGTGGAGGAGAAAGCCAGAGGATAAATCTCGTAAGCTCGCTTGGAAGTTCGCTCGTTGGATCGCTGTACATTCTGGATGAACCGAGCATAGGACTGCATCCTTCAGACACGCAGAAACTAATAAGCGTTCTAAAAGATCTGCGCAGTTTGGACAACACAGTTGTTGTAGTTGAACATGACCGTGAAATCATTCTCTGTGCAGACAGGCTCATAGACCTGGGACCTATGGCAGGCGTGCATGGAGGCCAGGTGGTTTTCAACGGACCTCTGAAAGAAGGACTAGAAAAGGCTGCACTTCTCAAACAGGCAAACACATTAGCAGAGGGAAGATTGACTGAGTATGAATCAATAGAGGAAGGTCTTGAAAGAGCCGAGCTTCTTAAAAAGGCAAACGCCTCAGCCAAAGGAGAATTTACGGAACATGGTTCAATGAAGGAAGGTTCTGTTCAAAGCACCGGCTCGCTCACCTTGGATTATCTTGGCGGACTTAAGAAACTCAGCATAAAAAAGCAGGCGCGCAAATGGAACCGCAGCATACAGATTACCGGCTGCATGGAAAACAACCTCAAGTCCATAAACGTAACCATACCGCTTGCTGTGTTCACTGTGGTAACAGGAGTAAGCGGAAGCGGAAAATCATCGCTGGTTGGTGATACGCTCCACCCTGCCCTTACCAGACACTTTGGGGGAATGGTCAACCATGTTGGTGCATACAAGGAACTCAAGGGTGACCTGGAAGCCATAAAGGCAGTTGAATTCATTGACCAAAGCCCTATTGGCAAATCATCGAGATCCAATCCTGTAACCTATCTCAAGATATACGACGATATAAGAAGACTCTTCAGTGAACAGCCATACGCAAGGATGAACGGCTACGGCCACTCGCATTTCTCGTTCAACATAGATGGCGGACGCTGCCCGCAGTGCCTTGGAGAGGGTTTCATTACCATACCTATGCAGTTCATGGCCGATGTAAGCGTTGTTTGCGAGGAATGTGCCGGCAAACGTTTCAAGAAAGACATTCTTGAAGTCCGTTACAGGAATTTGAATATAAGCAACGTGCTTGATTTGAGCGTTCTTGAGGCCATAGATTTCTTCGGGGCGGACAAAGCCAATTCCCTGTCACAGCGCATTGCAGCCAAACTGCGCATACTTGACAGCGTAGGTCTGGGATACGTGAAGCTGGGGCAGAGCAACAGCAGTCTCAGCGGAGGTGAGAACCAAAGAATCAAACTCGCGCAGTTCCTTGGCAAGGACTACAACAGCCCTACCCTGTTCATCTTTGACGAGCCAACCACAGGTCTGCACATACACGATATAAGCAAGCTTCTCAAGGCATTCGATGCATTGGTTGACAGAGGCCATACCATTGTGGTTGTGGAGCACAATACAGATGTAATCAGATATGCAGACTGGGCCATAGATCTGGGACCGGGCGGCGGGGACAAGGGAGGCAATGTGGTATTTACCGGAACACCTGCGCAGCTTGCAGAACAAAGCAATTGGAAAGAATACCTGAAATAAGCCTTGGATGGACAAAAGAACTGGAAAGAGTCTTTGAAGTAACTTCAGGAAATTTGGCAAAACGCATAGAAAAAAGTACTTTTGCAAGTTGATGCAATTCTTCACAAAGAATTGACATACACCTTTCCGACCTCTGGAGAGGTCAGACAACAACATTGACAAATATAACGGGAAACATATATGAGCGACAAGAACCTTATTGCAAAGATTGAAGGATTGAAGGAAAAATACGCCCAGCTTCAGGAACAGCTTGCAG
>JAZRWT010000183.1:0-11584 GCA_045599845.1 Candidatus Egerieisoma sp.
GAGACAATTCAGTATATGCTCCTCTCTGGGTATATGATTTCCCTCTCCTTGAGTGGGACGATGAAACCAACCGTTTCTACGCAATGCACCATCCTTTCACTGCTCCTAAACCTGAAGACCTTGTCAAGTTCTACAGCAACAGCAAGGAAGACCTCGAGCAGGTGAACGCAAATGCCTATGACTTTGTACTCAATGGAATCGAAGTTGGCGGAGGCTCCATAAGGATTCACGATTCCCAGGTTCAGGAGAGAATGTTCGAGGTGCTTGGCATGAGCAAGGAAGACGCAGAATACAGGTTCGGTTTCATTATAAATGCATTCAAGTTCGGTGCTCCTCCTCACGGAGGTCTTGCATTCGGCTTTGACCGTTTCTGCGCTTTGTTCGGCGGGCAGGAAACCATCAGGGACTACATTGCATTCCCTAAGAACAATCAGGGCCGTGACGTAATGCTTGATGCACCTTCACGCATAGACGATGTTCAGATGGACGAGCTCTTCATAAAGAGCGTTGCTCCGGTGAAATAATCATTAATAATGTCTTGCAGACGCATTTCCGCAGCTTGCCTGGCGGTTTGCGTCTGCAATTTATATCAGATATCATGTACGTAAAGCCAAAGAAAGCCTTGGGCCAGCATTTCCTGACAGACCTTTCAATAGCACAGGACATTGTTGAGGCACTGCTATGCGCTTTGGACAGGATGCCAAACAACACTTCAAATGCCGCTGGAAGTGGCGGATGCCCTTCAGACAGGAAGTATAATGTTTTGGAAATCGGTCCTGGAACAGGTGTTCTCACCCAGTATCTGGTGCAGGCCGAGAATGTTAAACTGGAACTGGCGGAAATCGACGATGAATCCATTGAGTACCTGCGCGCACACTATACACAATTCCTTTATACCCTTCAGAAAAGAGACTTTCTTGAGGTTCCGCTCGAAGATATCTTTCAGGAACCTTTTGCCATCATAGGCAACTTTCCGTTCAATATTTCATCTCAGATTTTCTTCAAGATTCTTGACTATCTGCCACAGATTCCGCTTGTTGTATGCATGCTTCAGAAAGAGGTGGCCCAGAGATTGGCAAGCCGGCCTGGGAACAAGGCCTACGGCATACTTTCCGTGCTGCTTCAGGCATGGTATGACATAGAGTATCTGTTCACTGTAAATGAAAACGTGTTCAATCCGCCACCAAAGGTAAAATCAGCGGTCATACGTCTTACCCGCAACACACGCACGAGCCTTGGCTGTGACCCTGCAGCCTTCAAACAGATAGTGAAAACAAGTTTCAATCTCAGGCGCAAGACCTTGCGCAATTCATTGAAGCAGATACTTGGAACTCCTGTTTCAAAACAGGCAAACATAAGTTTTGTGAAGGAATTTCCTCAGACAGATATGCTGAACCTCCGTCCGGAACAGCTGAGCGTGGAAGACTTCATAAGCCTTACCAATCTGTTTACAGCTTGATAGTTTTTCCACCGGCGATGGTTTCACTGCCGGATCCTTGTATTACTCACTCAAGTTTCGCAAGCATTTAATTTATTTCTTTTCAAGAACTTACAGGGGCTTGCGAAACTTGAGTCATTTATCGTTTATGGCATCAACCGGGTTTAGGCTTGCGGCTTTCATTGCAGGCAGCATTCCGCTTATTATACCTATTATCACGGCTATGGCAAGTCCTGAAAATATGGTGGAGGCGCTTATTACAATTTTATCAGTTGGAATGGCAAGTGCAATGGCAACGGCGAAAATGATTCCCAGAATGCCTCCGTTCAGGGCAAGCAGCACGGCTTCAAAAAGGAATTGGGCCAGAATGAACATTTTGTGTGCTCCGAGTGCCTTCTGAATACCTATCATCTTGGTGCGCTCCTTCACAGAAACATACATTATGTTTATTATGCCGAACCCTCCTATCAGCAGTGAGAAACCTGCAAGAATCCATCCGGCAAGGTTAAGTGAAGCAAAAGCCTTGTCAATGGAATCTGATATGAAAGAGAATTTATTTATGGAGAAGTTGTCCTTTTCTTCAGGGCCCAGGCGGCGCAGACCGCGCATAAGTGTCTTGAGCTGACCAATGAGCATTTCCTTGTCTGTTCCTTCTTCCGGCTGTATCAGAACTTCTATGTCTGTGTTGTTCCGGTCAATGAAATTCAGGCCATAGTCTATGGTTATCATTGCACCTCCGTCAAGATTGACCATATTCACCATATTGTCGCCCGATTCCTTGAAGATGCCAATAACATTGAATTCATGACCTTTGAACTTGACTTTTCTGTTTATAGGGTCCAAATCTCCAAAAAGATGCCTGGCCATTACAGGACCAAGTATCATTACAGGGGATGCCGCATTGCATTCCGATTGGGTGAAATAACGGCCACGGTCAATTTTCACATCGGCAAGCTTGTCCCAATTGTAACTTACTGCGGCAAGTCCGCTTGAATAACTGTTGCCTGAGTATTTGAAAGTACCTTGAAGGTTTACCAGACAGCATACCGCCCTGGCTGTTGTGCAGTTCTTCTCAAGGAATTTGTAATTGCTGTAAGTTATGTTCGGACGTTTGAGGTAATCCCACCAGCGGTACTCTCCGTTCAAACTGCCATCCTCAGCTCCCATTGGCCATTTGCTCACATTTATAGTGTTCATGTCCAACTGCTTGAGACCTTCTGAAACAGTGGCCTTGAGCGAATCTATTGCCATGAACACTGCTACAATGCTGAAAATGCCTATGGATACCCTCAGCAGGGAGAGGAAGGTCCTGAATTTGTTTGCCTTGAGCTGGCCAAGTGTGAATGACAGACTCTCCCCGGCCAGTCTTCCCAATATTACCGTTCTGAATTTGATATTCTGTTTCATAGCTGTGCGGGGGAGGTGGAATTCAAATGAATCTGAAGTTAACTAAACATTGAAGAGGAAATGCATGATATCACCGTCTTCAACAACATAATCCTTGCCTTGTGTGTAAAGTTTGCCGTTGGCGCGGCAGGCGGCTTCGCTTCCAAGAGCAACATAGTCCTCGTACTTTATGACTTCCGCTCTTATGAAACCTTTTTCAAAATCTGAATGGATCACGCCTGCGGTCTGCGGTGCCTTGTCACCCTTGTTGAAGGTCCAGGCCTTTACCTCCATAGGACCGGCGGTAAAGAATGTGCGAAGATTGAGAAGTGAATATGCACTCTGTATAAGTCTCTGGCAACCTGATTCCTTCAATCCTATTTCCTCAAGGAACATCTGTTTTTCCTCCCAGCTTTCAAGTTCCGCTATTTCAGACTCGATTTTGGCGGCAATCACAAGAATCTGTGCGTCCTCGTCCTTTACGGCTTCCTTAACTGCCTTAACGTATGCGTTTCCATCCTTTGCGCTGTTCTCATCAACGTTGCAGACGTACATTACCGGTTTTGCGGTGAGCAGAAACAGATCGTGAGCAAGCTTCTTATCGTCAGGAGTGTCAAAACTTACGCTTCGGGCATTCTTGCCCTGTTCCAGCACTTCCTTGTATTTGAGCAATATTGAAACCAGTTTCTTTGCGTTCTTGTCACCTCCTGTTGCCTGCTTCTGAACTTTGGCCAGGCGTGACTCCACTGTTTCAAGGTCCTTGAGCTGTAATTCGGTGTCAATGATTTCCTTGTCTCTTACAGGGTTCACGCTGCCATCAACATGTACAACGTTGCCATCGTCAAAACAGCGGAGCACGTGCAGGATGGCGTCTGTTTCCCTGATATTTGCAAGGAACTGGTTTCCCAATCCCTCTCCCTTGCTTGCACCCTTGACCAGACCTGCAATATCAACAATCTCCACTGTGGCAGGCACAATCCTGCCGGGATGAACAATATCCGCCAGCACCTGCAATCTGCTGTCAGGCACGTTTGTAGCACCTACATTGGGATCGATGGTGCAGAAGGGAAAGTTGGCAGCCTGCGCCTTTCCGGAACTTATACAATTGAACAGTGTTGATTTACCAACGTTGGGAAGTCCCACAATACCGCATTTCAAAGACATATCATACAAGTTTCGCAAGCATTTGATTTATTATTTTTCAAGAACTTACGGGGGCTTGCGAAACTTCTTCCCACCGCACTTTCCTGGTGTTTTACCCTCTCCCTAAGGGGCTGACTTTTTAGTCAGCCCCCATTGTTTTACCCCCGCTGCTTTGCAGCTGCCCCACTGGGGCATGCCGCTTTCACTACGTTACAGCGGGTGTTTCCACTGCTTCGACTTTCTTTGAGAAAGTCTCGCTGACGCTCCAACACGGCGCTGATGCGCCTTTTTAGTCATCCTCTTTTTCATCGGCATAAATGCCTCAAAACAGGGGTTTCGCATTTATGCGAAACTTGGACATATTATAGCAATGTTAACTGTTTACCAATATCCGGCAAAATTACTTCAAAAATTTCAAAAACTTAAAAAACCTGACAAGCGTATCAGAATTTGTAAGTTGCCATTATGCCTCCTTTGAAGAATGGGAGGAATTCGGCATCTATGTTCCATCCTATATACGTATGGTATGGTTCATCTTCGTACTTACGGCTGTATCCGCGGTACCATGAACGTTGATAACCGCCTCCCCAGCACAGTTCAAGACCCCATTGCTGTGAAAGAGCAAACTGATATCCTACAGACAATCCCAGCATCATGTTCCACCCTTGCTGATAGGAATCATCTTTATGTTCATTCTTTAATATAAAGTATACGCCTTTGTTCATTTTGTATGTTCCTCCTCCCACAACGGGTCCGAAGAAGAATCCTGACATGGATTTTTTTGGATAATACCTTCCTTCAAAGAAGAGCAGACCGCTGGCAAAGGGCTTGCCGGAACCAAGGAAATTCTTGAAATAGAATGACATGAGGGCCTCTGTCTGGAATGTCAGATTGTCCGAGATTTTGAACTCTACCGCTGGATTAACAATACCTATGAGAGCAAATGCATTGAGTTTGGCCTCATACTCGTATGTTTCTGTGCCGGTGCTGTCTGAATCCAGGGACTGCGCACTTGATTCCATAGGTATCATTGGCAGCACGGCAACAAGAAAAATGAATATTATATGTTTCAAACCTATCAAAATAAAACAGAATATGTGTGACAAAAGTAATATATTTATGCAGATATTGAAAAACCAAGTGGGGGGATGTTATGGAGAAGATTATTTGGGCTCTCATTCTGTTCTGGAACGTTGAGAATTATTTTGCACCTTTCGATTTTCATGAATCAGACACATTGCACGCCATGCATGCACAAGCTGTTAATAATGCAGGACAATTCAGGAATTGGAAGGCGTTTTCGCACAAGCGCGATGGTATGGCCAAAACTATCTGCCTTGTGGCTGCAAGCTGCGGAAGGTTTCCGGATCTGATAGGTCTGGCGGAAGTTGAGAACCGTTGGGCACTGAATCAATTGACCGGGAACACGGTTCTGGCAGCTCAGGATTATGGTATCGTTCATAAGGATTCACCTGATTCACGCGGCATTGACGTGGCTCTGCTGTACCGCCGTTCTTCATTCAAACCGCTTTCCAAACGATTCATTCCAATAATCGTTTCAAGTGGAAACACAGTTGCTGCAAACGTTGACTCTGCTTTGGAAACGCCTGGCAGAGAAGAACATGATACTTTGAGAACAAGGGAGATTCTCTATGTCAAGGGTGTGCTCAGGGGCTATGATACCTTGCATGTTTTCGTGAATCACTGGCCCTCGAAACTGGGAGGTAAAGCGGCGCAGAACCATCGCAGTGGAATAGCTGAAAAACTGAGATATATGTGTGATTCAATTGCTGAGGAAAGTGTTGTGAAAGCAGGTATTGAAATGCCGTGGCATGGCGCAAAGATAGTGATAATGGGGGATTTCAATGCCGGGGCCGGGGATTCCGCCCTTGAGATTCTGGAAAGGGGAGGGGAAAATTCCCCGCTTGTGAATGTGAATGACAGCGTGCCGGCCAATGAAAAGAAGGTTTATGGATCTTATAAATACAAGGGTGAGTGGAGCACCATAGACCGCTTTTATGTGAGCCGATATTTCGTGCAGGACAAGGAGATTCATGTGGAGCGGGCAGAGATATTTTCACATCCTTTCCTGTTGGAAGCGGACAGGACCTACCTTGGAGTGAAACCGCGGCGCAGTTTTATTGGAGCGCATTTCAATGGCGGCTTGAGTGACCATTTGCCGGTGATACTGAGAATTTTTGACAACACGTTTCATTCCAACTTATTTTAAGTACCTTTGCATATTACAACATTACAAGTACTTTGAACAATTTGAACAATAATGTCGAAAACAAGGCAGCAAGATAAAAAAGTACTGTTAATCACATATTATTGGCCTCCAACAGGTGGTTCCGGAGTTCAGAGATGGCTCAAGTTTGCCAAATATCTTCCGGAATACGGATGGGAGCCAATAATTTATACTCCTTTGAATCCTGCAAGGGAAAGCATTGACCATGAATTGTCCAAGGATATCAGGCCGGAAACCAAGGTTCTTAAAACCAGAATTATAGAACCTTATGGCATATACAATCTGCTTACAGGCAAAAAAAGCAGTGCAGCGGTAGGTGCAGGAGTTACGGCAAACGCCGGCAACGGAAACAACGAATCCCTGACAAAACGCATAAGCAATTGGATAAGAGGCAATGTTTTCATACCTGATCCCAGATGTCTGTGGATAAGGCCGTCTATAAAGTTCCTCACAAAATGGCTCAAGGACAATCCCGTTGACGCCATAATAAGCACCGGTCCTCCTCATTCAATGCACCTGATTGCAAAACAGGTCAGCAAAAACACGGGCATAAAATGGATAGCGGACTTCCGCGACCCATGGACAGGAATGTTCTATTTCAAGCACTTGAACCTGAGCGGAAAATCAGAGGCCAGACACCGCAAACTCGAGCAGGAAGTTCTGGACGAAGCCAGCGGAATAATTGTTGTGAGCGAAAGCATGCGCAAGGACTTCAGCGCCAGGACCGGCAGAACGGTAACAAAAATCACAAACGGTTACGACCCTCAGGATTTCCAAACCACCCTTACAGAAGAACAGGAAGAAGCGAAGCGTTTCTTTGAAATAACCCACACGGGCCTTATGGTTGAGAACGGCAATCCTTCCGTCTTATGGAAAGTGCTCGGCCAAATTGCAAAGGAAGACAATGAATTTAAGAAACACTTGAGAATCAGACTGATAGGAAACACAGAGGCTTCAATAATACAGGACATCTGCAACAACGGTCTCAAGGATAACATCATTAACCACGGCTACATCCCGCACTCTGAAATCCCCGGATGGCAAAAATGCGCCAGCGTGCTCATACTTCCACTCAGGAAGGAACCCGAGGCCGCAGCAATTCTTACAGGCAAGGTCTTCGAGTATTTATTTTCCACTGCCGATAGTTCCGGAAATCATCCTGTTATAGCTGGCTTCGGCCCTGAGACAGGAGACCTTGCACACCTTTTGAAAGACGCGGGTTGCGGAGCCGTTCATGATTGGGACGATGAGAAGAAAATTAAAGAAACTATCGCTGGTGAATACTTGAAATACAAGAAGAAGCAGCTCCTTGCACCTGATGAAGGCTCAGGGAATACAGGGAATGAGTGCTATACGGATAAGAGGGCTGCAGGGGGTTTAAAGATTGAAAATCTGAATTGTGCCGAGAAAGGTAAATTTGAGGGAAACACTTGCCTTGGAGAAATAAAAACGGAAGAGAGATGCATGCCTTCAAACGCAGACAATGGAATCAGCGGTGAAAGCTGCTCAAAGGTGGAGGCTTTCTCAAGGCAGGCCCTTACCGGGAAACTTGCACAATTGCTGAATGAGGTAGTTCAAAAGAATTGACAAGAAATAAATGACTGCTTGTGAAATCAAGCAGGGGTATTGCAATTGATGCATTCAGAATATTGCAGGAAATCACCTGAAGCAAATAAATAGAAAGAAACAAACAGAAAGAAGACAATTATAATATGTTCAAGAAAATTCTACCATACGTAATTGCCATTGTGGCGTTCATAGCAGTGGCGTACGCTTATACGCCTGAGGTGTTCAGCGGAAAAGTGGTGAACCAGTCCGATATATCTTCATGGAAAGGCATGGCCCAGGAGATTGTGTCCTGGAACGAATCTCACCCGGGAGAAAGGGCATTGTGGACAAACTCAATGTTCGGAGGAATGCCGGCAACAACAATTTCAGTCATATATCACGGCGATGCAACCCAGCCACTGTACAATTTCCTTCAGATTGGACAAAGACCGGCGAGTTATCTGCTCATATCTATGATAGGAGCCTTCCTTCTGTTCCTGGCCTTTGGAGTAAGCGTGCCTCTGGCGGCGTTCGGAGCAATTGCGGTAAGTTTCTGCTCGTACAATATGCAGATAATCCAGGTTGGTCACAATACAAAAATGATGGCCATAGCATTCATGCCATGGGTGCTGGCGGCAGTTGTTCACGCATACAGGAACGCTCCTTTCTGGGGCAGCCTCTTCTTTGCATTCGCACTTAGTTTTCAGATAAAGGCCAACCATCCGCAGATATCGTATTACCTTGCAATGATAATACTTGGCTTTGCAATATGGCAGTTATGCAGCGCAATACAACACAAGGTCCTTCCAAAATTCATAAAAACAAGCGTCATGCTTCTTGTGGCAGGCACCATTGGCATAGCATGCAATGTGAACCAGCTTTGGCCAACATACGAATATTCGGCTCACTCCATGAGAGGAGGAAGTGAACTCACAATAAGTCCGCAGGACAAGGATGCTGTAATTGCCAACGCCAACTATGCCGCTTCAAACAGTTCTGAATCCATAACGGAACCGGAGAAAGAAGCCGGAAAACCAACAGTTGAAGCAAGTGTTCAGAACCGTCAGGGTCTGGACCTTGAATATGCAACACAATGGTCTTATGGCATTGGTGAAACACTGGACCTTATGATACCGAACCTTTATGGCGGAGCATCGGCCGGAGCGCTTGACAAAGATTCTGAAACTTATAAATTGTTGGTAAACAGCGGTTATCCACCAATGCAGGCTGAACAGATAATCCAAGCGCTGCCTCTTTACTGGGGACCCCAGCCTTTCACCGCCGGTCCAATGTATATGGGTGCGCTCACCATTTTCCTCTGCGTTCTTGGATTCTTCGTACTGAAAGGAGGAATAAGATGGTGGACTGGAGTGGTTGGTCTGATTGCAGTTTTCCTTGGATGGGGATATCATTTCATGAGCGCCAGCGAACTGTTCTTCAACTATATGCCAATGTACAACAAGTTCAGGACGGTTTCAATGATTCTGGTAATACTCCAGATTCTCATACCAATCATGGCTGTCCTTGCACTTGATAAAGTTCTGTATCAGCGCAACGTTCTCAACATATCAGGTTCTCACTTAAGCGGTGAAAAAACAACGGCTACCAATAAAAAAAACAAAGTTGCTGCCAACAGAAGCCAAGCCGTTGCCGAAACAAGGGAGGGAACAGGCAATGAATTTAATAAGGCTCTTCTCTGGAGCCTTGGCATAACAGGCGGCATTTCACTCATACTGTGGCCCATACCATCGTTGGCCGGAAGCTTCACATCGGAAGCCGACGCCAATTATCCGAATGAACTTGCAGCGAGTCTTGCAGCTGACCGCCAGTCACTTCTCAGGGCAGATGCCTTACGCTCGCTTGTTTTCATACTTCTTGGAGCGGGCGCAATCTGGGGTTACACAAAAGGCTGGTTCAAGCGCAGTTACGCACTGGCAGCACTCATAGCACTTGTGCTCATTGACCTTTGGACCATTGACAGGCGATACCTCAACAATGACCACTTTGTAACTCAGCAGGAATTCACCAACGTGCTTGAACCTCGCACCGTTGACCAACTGATACTCCAGGACACTGACCCGGACTACAGAGTGCTTGATTTGAGCGTGAACACCTTCAATAACGCCTACACTTCATATCACCACAAAACAATCGGCGGTTATAGCCCTGCCAAAATGCAGCGGTATCAGGATATCATAGACTGGTACATTCTTTCGGAAATCAACGCCGTAAGCAATGAATTGAAAGGAGCAAACACTATTGCACAGGCCCAGGAACAGCTCGGATGGCATCCAGTCCTGAGCATGCTCAACACCAGATACCTGATTGTAGGAGCGGACACCCCGCCACTTGTAAACCAGTACGCACTTGGCAACGCATGGTTCGTATCTGAACTCATCCCTGCCAGAAACGCCAATGAGGAAATATCGCTGCTCTCCACAATAAATCCTGCCAACACGGCGATAGTTGATTCAAATACAATCGCCCCGGAGGACCTTGCCACCCTTATAACTGGCAATGATTCCATTACAAGCTGCACAACAGCAAATGCTTCAGCTCCTGACGTAATCAATGTCAACGAAACAGCTGCCGCAGCGGACGATACGGCAGAGCAGGAGGATTCTGAAGCGGCGGCAATCAGCAGTATAGAGCTAAGCGAATATTCTCCAAACCGCCTTGTTTACACTTTCAAGTCCGAATCAAGACAGCCTGCAGTATTCAGCGAGATTTACTACGCTCCTGGCTGGAAGGCATACATAACCATGAACGACCAGACTGGCAACAATATATCAGAGGAAGCAACACAAGAGCAAGCTGATGACAATGCTTCTGCAAGTGAACAGATTCAGCAGGCGGCAGGCGAGAAAATGGAAACTGAGATTTTCAGAGCGAACTATATATTGCGAGGAGTAATGGTACCGGAGGGCGAAGGCAAGATTGAATTCGTGTTCGAACCGGAATGTTTCAGCAAAGGCGAACTCTGCTCAAAGGCAAGTTCATGGTTGCTGATCATAGTCCTTATGGGAGCAATAAGCGTAACAATACTCAGACGCAAATCAACAAGAGAAACGGAACAGTAGGATTATGGAAAACAACAGAGTCTGTGAACTTTTTGGAATAAAGTACCCTATAATCAGCGGAGGTATGGTCTGGTGCAGCGGATGGCGCCTTGTTACTGCCGTGGGAAAATGCGGAGGTCTGGGTCTTTTGGGCGCAGGATCAATGCATCCTGAAACTCTGCTCTATCATATACGCAAATGCAAGGAAGCCAGAATGGAGGACGGTGTAACACCTGTTCCATATGGAGTGAACGTGCCTCTGCTTTACCCTGAAATGGAAACAATAATGCAGATGCTGGCGGATGAGCATGTGCCTGTTGTGTTCACGAGTGCAGGCAGCCCTAAGAAATGGACAGCGTTCCTGAAAGGCAACGGAATAAAAGTGGCCCATGTGGTTTCCTCTTCAACATTTGCAAAGAAGGCAGAAGATGCCGGAGTTGATGCCGTTGTTGCAGAAGGATTCGAGGCGGGCGGCCACAACGGAAAGGAAGAAACAACAACGCTCTGTCTGATTCCAGCTGTAAGGCAGGCGGTAGAGCTGCCGCTGATTGCAGCCGGAGGCATTGCTCTCAAATGCCAGATAAAGGCGGTTGAGGCACTTGGAGCCGAGGGCGTGCAGATAGGAACGCGTTTTGCCTTGAGCAAGGAAAGTTCCGCATCGGAAGAATACAAGAAACTCTGTTTGGGAATACCTGAAGGCGGAACAAAACTGCTGCTGAAGAAACTGGCACCGGCAAGACTTCTGGCCAACAATGAATTCAC
>JAZRWT010000184.1:0-4066 GCA_045599845.1 Candidatus Egerieisoma sp.
TCACCGTCCGAGAAGTCTGCTCTCATTTTCATCGCAGGCAGGTTCGTCTTGGCTGCTTCGGCGATGGCTGTTGCGAGTTCATCAGCAGCTGTGTTTCCCTTGGATGTGTAAATACTCCAGCCGGATGCTTTCGTCCACTGAGAACCGTTCCCGTAGGCGTTGAAGTGGATACTGACGCAGATTGCGTTCTTCCTGCCGTGAAGCATGCACCAGGTATTCACTCTGCGGCAGCGTTCGGTGAGAGGTATATCGTCATCCTCCGGTACCAGAAGTTCTGCGTCATAGCCTAGGACTTGAAGTTTGAGTACGATGCGGCGTGCAACGATACGATTGTAGCGATATTCTCTGAATTCTCCGTTCGGGGAGCGTTTGCCGGTCGTGTACTGGCCATGACCATTGTCGATAAAGATTTTCATTATGCTGTGGTGTTATGCACAGCTCAACGATTCCGGATGCAAAAATAGTGATATAACACGGAAAAATACTGCAGAAGTATAAGATTCAAAATTTTTGAGTAATTTTGTGCTGCAAATGATATAGACATAATCTAATCATTACAAATTCGTTCGGGTCCGGGTGCAGAAATGTTCTCGGGCCTTCTTGATTTTATAGGAGGGATTTAGGAGGGATTATAAACTGAAAATGCCCCTCAGGTATCTGAGAGGCATTTTCGAGTGGTGCCACCGGGAATCGAACCAGGGACACAAGGATTTTCAGTCCTTTGCTCTACCAACTGAGCTATGGCACCATTGTTATAAGAACTTTGCCCTTTGCCTTTGCTTTGGGATTGCAAAGATAGGTATATTTTCTTTTCCTGCAAATTTATTTTTTGAAATTATTATGATTAGTGGTTTATCTTGATTATTTTTTTGTTAGTACTCAGCTGTCCATGCCAGACATGGATTTGGAGTGGTATGTTGAGAACCACACATACGAAAAAGGCGTCTCGTTCTCACCTGCCAACTCCAAAATGTCATAGAATGCTTGTCCGCGAGTACCGCAATTTCAGAACTGTAAACTCAGAAGGAATTCCGGCAAAACATCTTGTGGGATTTCTTGATATTTAGGCTTAGTTATTTTTTTAAGATTGCTTAACTTAGCAGATTGGAAAATCAAGCTGAATATGTTTGCAGAAGTCATACTTCCGGTTAAGTTTCACGGTGTTATCCTCTACAATGTTCCTGAGGGTATGCATGCGATTACTTCCGGTAATCAGCCTGCAAGCGTCTCTGAAAATCAGTCTTCACAAGACCTTGTGGACCAGCCTGCGAGCGTCTCCAGTAATCAGCCTGCAATCGTCTCCGGTAATCAGCCTGCAAGCGTCTCCGTGAATCAGCCTGCAAGCGCTTCTTCGCATGGGGAAAAATGCATTAGGGAAGGTTCATGGGTGAATGTGGATTTTGGCAGGGCCAAGTATGCAGGGGTGGTAAGGCGTCTTCACGGGACGAATGAGGCTGACAGTGTTCACAAACTGCGAGACATAAACGGAGTTCTGGATATTCCGCCGGTTTCCGAGATTCAGATGAATTTCTGGGAGGATATATCCAAATACTATCTGTGTACGGTGGGGGAGGTGATGAAGGCGGCCCTGCCCAATATGATAAGGTTCGCAGACTTGGAGCACTTTCAGGAAGATTCCCAGGCAGATGCCAACATTGAATCAGGTCACTTGAAAAGCAGGACAGCCCGGAAAAGTCAGAAAAAAACTTGCATGGATCCAAGTCCTGAAGTATTCCTGGAATACTGCGAATCTTTGAAGGACAAAAGGCCCGAACTTTCTGAAGCCCAAATTATTGCATACAACAGTATAGTCTATGGATTTTCTGAGGGCCGCAGGACTCTGCTGCATGGAGTCACCGGCAGCGGCAAGACTGAAATTTATATTTCACTTGCGATAGATACACTGCTTTCCGGGCACTCCGTGCTTATGCTGGTACCTGAGATTTCATTGAGCAAACAGTTGAACGCAAGGCTGAAATCGGTTTTCGGTGACCGCCTGCTTCTTTACAATTCCAAGGTAACTCCCGCAGGGAAGGCCAGGGTTCAGCAGACCCTGTGGGGAGGCAGCGGTCCTTTCTTTGTTCTTGGAACCAGATCCGCACTTTTCCTGCCTTTCAGGCATCTTGGCCTGATTGTGGTTGATGAGGAACACGATAATTCATACAAGCAGGAGGATCCCGCGCCGCGCTACAATGCCCGCGATGTTGCCATAATGCTCAGCGCAATTTCTCAGAACGCTAATACATTGAGCAATCCCCATCAAACACTTGCCAAAAATCCTGCTCACAGTTCAAAGCGTACGGAGAATCCAAATTCCGCCAGCGGTGAGGTCACAACTTGCGTGAATCTGCTTCTGGGCTCCGCAACACCTTCATACGAAAGTTTGTACAATGTGCGGCTTGGCAAGCTGGCTTTGGTGAATCTCAATGTGAAATACTATTCCTCCTGCAATGCAGCGGACAACAAGGAACACAATCTTGATGCAGGACGTTCAGGCAGGCCGGCAGCGGATGTCACAATCATTGATACGCTGCATGCGAGGTTCACGCGCCAGATGAAAGGAAGTTTCAGCCAGCAGTTGATAAACAGAATAAGGAAGGTTACATCCGAGGGGCAGCAGGTGCTTGTCCTGAAGAACAGACGTTCATACGCACCTATGGTGGAGTGTTCGCAGTGCGGAGAGCCGGCAATCTGTCCTCATTGCAACGTAATGCTTTCCTATCACAAGTCAGACAATACCCTGCGCTGCCATTATTGCGAGTATGCAAGGCCTTTTGAAAACAAATGCAGGAAATGCGGGAATGAATCAATGGTGCCAAAGGGCACCGGAACCGAGAAAATAGAGGAGGAATTGGAACAATTGTTCCCTGAACTTGCAATAGGCCGTTTTGATGCCGAT
Organism: Candidatus Egerieisoma sp.; assembly: GCA_045599845.1. Lineage (GTDB taxonomy): Bacteria > Bacteroidota > Bacteroidia > Bacteroidales > UBA932 > Egerieousia. Next base: position 2,900 of record JAZRWT010000184.1, read on the forward strand.
GTAACAAAAAGCAAGAGAGAGGAGGAAAAAGTTCTCCAGGCATTTGACAGCGGGCAAATAAAGATTCTCACAGGTACGCAGATGATTACCAAAGGCTTTGATTTCAAGGATTTGAAGCTGGTTGCGGTGCTTGGTGCGGAACAGATTCTGGGCCTTCAGGACTTCAGGGCCGATGAAAAGGCTTTCCAGATGTTCTATCAGCTGCTTGGGCGCGCCGGCAGAAGAGGACAGGGTGGAGAACTTGTAATTCAAAGCACCTGGAAGGACCATCCTGTTCTGGCAAGACTCAAATCCGTTTGCTCCGACTCCTGCGTACAATCAGGAGTCAGCCCTGATCCGGATGAGGAGATGCAACAGAGGAAAACTTATCTTTTCCCTCCTTATTCGAGGCTTGTGAAACTTATTGCAAGGGGCTTTTCTGAGGAATCTGTGAATGCCCTTGCCAGTGAAATACGCGGTATTCTGGACACAATTCCTTCTTTGGAGCTTACCGGACCGTTCAGCCCGCAAATTGATAGGATAAGAGGTGTTCATTTGAAATGTTTTTACATTAAATTTGCAAGGAATAAGGACCTGGCCTCAAACAAACGGAAATTGTTCGAGAGCCTTGAAAAATATGTAGATAAGGGGAAACTTGTAATTGACGTTGATCCGCTTTGATTGTAAAAGAATTTGAATGCGTTGTCTGCGTCCTGGGAAACAGTGATTGAAACAAATATCAAACAAATATCGTTATGTTGAAAAAATTGAGAATCATTCTTGCAGCTATCTTCTTCATTGGGATAACGCTGCTATTCGTTGACTTCACGGGAGCCCTCAAGGGCTATCTTGGCTGGATGGCAAAACTCCAGTTCCTTCCTGCACTCCTGGCAGGCAACGTAGTTGTTGTAGGATTCCTCCTTATCCTCACTCTCTTCTTCGGAAGAATCTATTGTTCTGTAATTTGTCCTCTGGGTGTCATGCAGGATATCTTTTTTGCCGGTGGAATGAAGGCAAAGAAAAACAGATGCAGCTATTCTCCTGCAAAGAAGATTCTTAAATATGTTGTCCTGGTTCTTTTCGTAATAGCGCTTGTGCTCGGATTCAACGGGCTTGTTGCAATAATTGCCCCTTACAGTGCATACGGAAGAATAGCGCAGAGCCTTCTTGCTCCTGTATATGCCTGGG
>JAZRWT010000185.1:0-4996 GCA_045599845.1 Candidatus Egerieisoma sp.
GTGTTTCGCATAAATGCGAAACTTGAGTTACTATTACAATTCTTTACAAAGATAGTAACACAATACAATTTATACACTACCCGAGTATAAATACATACTGTTACAAAAGTCAAAAAAAAAGAGTATCTTTACAAATTATTATATTTTTTGTAAAATGGAGCAAAAGGGGAAAGAACTAAAAGTAAGTGCTATTGAAAACGGCACAGTGCTGGACCACATTCCGGCAACACAACTTTTCAAGGTTATAAACATACTCGATTTGAGCCACTGCAAGCATCCCATCACTTTCGGAACCAATCTTGACAGCAAGCTTCTTGGAAAGAAAGCAATCATAAAGATTTCAGGGAAATACTTCAAGGATGAGGAACTCAACAGGATAGCGTTGGTTGCTCCTCTGGCAAATGCAAACATAATCAAGGATTATGGAGTAGTTGAGAAAAAGAAGATAACAATTCCTGACAGAATTGAAGGAATAGCAAGATGTTCCAACCCCAAATGCGTTACCAATCATCAGGCAATAAAGAGCATTTTCACAACCATAAGGCAGAATGACGGTTCCATCAAACTGCACTGCCATTACTGTGAAAAGGACACTGCCATTGAAAACGTTGAGGTGATATCAGTCCTGTAATATTCAACTAATTGAAAATCAGAAATATCATAAACACCAATCATAAATAACAACTTAACAAAAATATAAAATGAAGAAAGCTTATAATTTCAATGCAGGTCCTTGCGTACTCCCTAAAGAGGCCATCGAATCTGCAATTGCGGCTATCCGCGATTTTGACAACACCGGAATAGGTATTCTCGAAATTTCACACAGAACCCCAGGTTGGGAGAGAATCATGGCTGAAACAGAGCAGCTTTGGAGAGACCTTCTCAACATTCCTGAAGACTATGCAATCATGTTCCTGGGCGGCGGTGCATCAACACAGTTCTACACAGTAGCAGCCAATCTTCTGAACAAGAAAGCCGCATACCTCCAGACAGGTGTTTGGGCAAAAAAGGCCATTAAAGAAGCCAAGAATTTTGGTGAGGTTACGGTAGTTGCTTCATCAGAGGACAAGACCTATTCATACATTCCAAAAGGATATACAATCCCTACAGATGTAGATTATTTCCACATCACAACCAACAACACCATTTACGGTACTGAAATCAAAGAGGATATGGACTGCCCTGTAACATTGGTAGCCGATATGTCTTCAGATATCATGAGCCGTCCTGTTGATGTTAAGAAATATGGTTTGATTTACGGTGGTGCACAGAAGAACGTTGGTCCTGCAGGCGTTACTTTTGTAATCGTAAGAAAGGACATCCTTGGAAAGGTTGAGCGTGTCCTCCCTACAATGGTTGACTACAGAACTCATTATCCTGAGGAAGCAAAGAACCACTCAATGTTCAACACACCTCCTGTATTCTCAATCTTCGTTATGCACGAGACTCTCAAATGGCTCAAGGGCCTTGGCGGAGTTGAGGCAATCAACAAGATCAACAAAAAGAAGGCCGAGATGCTTTACAACGAGATTGACCGCAACTCACTGTTCGTAGGAACCGCTGCAAAGGAAGACCGTTCAATCATGAACGTATGCTTTGTAATGGCTCCTGGCAAGGAGGCTTTGCAGGATGAGTTCATGGCATTTGCAAAAGAGCGCGGAATGGTTGGCATCAAAGGTCACCGTTCAGTAGGCGGCTTCAGAGCATCAATCTACAATGCATGCCCTGTTGAGGCTGTAGAGGCACTCATAGCTACAATGAAGGAATTCGAGGAACTCCACAAATAATTGAAATTCATATTGCACCCCGATGGTATATTTACTATCGGGGTGTATAATTATAAATCCTTAAAAAACATAAATATGAAAGTTCTTATAGCTACAGAAAAACCATTCTCAAAAGTTGCTGTAGAAGGAATACAGAAAATAGTTGAAGGTGCAGGCTACGAGTTTGCAAGACTTGAAAAATACACTTCCGCTGACCAGCTTCTTGCTGCAGTTGCAGATGCAGATGCTCTGATAGTACGTTCAGACAAAGTTACAAAGGATGTTGTAACCGCTGCAAAGAACCTCAAGATAGTTGTAAGGGCAGGTGCAGGCTTTGACAATCTTGACCTCGCTGCTCTGTCAGAGCGCAGAATTGTTGCCATGAACACTCCTGGCCAGAACTCAAACGCAGTTGCCGAACTGGCCATCTGCCTCATGATTTACATCTCAAGGAACCAGCTCACCCCTGGAACAGGCTCTGAGCTCAAAGGCAAGACCCTTGGCATCCAGGCATACGGAAACGTTGGACGCCTGGTAGCAAACCACGCAAAGGGATTCGGAATGAACATAATGGCTTACGACCCATTCGTTCCTGCAGAGGCAATGGAGAAGGAAGGTGTGACAGTTGCAAAGAATCTTGAAGATCTTTACGCCAACTCAAACTTCGTTTCACTCCACATTCCTGCAACAGAGCAGACAAAGGGTTCAATCGGCTACAATCTCATTACAAAGATGCCAAAGGGCGGATGTCTTGTGAATACAGCCCGCAAGGAGGTTATCAACGAGCCTGAGCTTATGAAAGCTTTGGAAGAGAGAGAAGACCTCAAATACATTGCAGACGTTGCTCCTGCCTGCATTGATGAACTCAAGGCAAAATTCGGCAACAGAGTATTTGCAACACCAAAGAAGATGGGTGCAGAAACCGCAGAAGCAAATGTGAACGCAGGTCTCGCAGCTGCAAACCAGATTGTGAAATTCTTCACAGAAGGTTGCACAAAATTCCAGGTAAACAAATTCTAATAACATACAGAATGAGCCCTTCCAAACTCACCCAAGCAAGTGGATTTCAGACGGGCTCATCATTTAAAATCAATATCAATGGTAAGAGTTAAACCATTCGCAGCCATAAGACCTCCGAAAGAGATTGCCAGCGAGGTAGCATCACGTCCATACGATGTTCTCAACTCAGTTGAGGCCAAGGAAGAAGCAGGTGAGAAATCACTTCTTCACATAATCAAGGCAGAAATAGATTTTGATCCTATTGCCGAGGAGCATTCACAGCCTGTATATGACAAGGCTGTTGAAAACTTCAAGGAGTGGCAGAAGAAAGGCTGGCTTGTACAGGACAAGAAAGAGAACTACTACGTTTATGCACAGACAATGGAAGGCCGCACACAATACGGACTCGTTGTAGCAGCAAACGTAGAGGACTATATGACAGGTGCTATCAAGAAGCACGAACTCACCAGAAAGGAGAAGGAAGATGACCGTATGATTCACGTACGCAACCAGAACGCCAACCTTGAGCCTGTATTCTTCGCATATCCAGACAATGATGAAATCAACTCTATAGTAGCCAATGTCATCAAAGGCACTCCTGAATATGATTACACAGCCGAGGACGGATTCGGCCACCATTTCTGGGTAATTGATGACGAGGAAACAATCAAACGCATTACAGAGATATTTGCCGGCATTCCGGCATTCTATGTAGCAGACGGACATCATCGTACAGCTGCCGCCGCACGCGTTGGCCTGGAGAAGAAGGAAAACAATCCAAACCATACAGGAAATGAGGAGTACAACTTCTTCCTTGCCGTTGTTTTCCCTCAAAGCCATCTCAAGGTATTCGATTATAACCGTGTAATAAAGGATCTCAACGGAATGAGCAAGGAGCAGTTCCTTGAAGCACTTTCAAAGGACTTTGTAGTTGAGAATAAAGGAACTGAGATTTACAAACCTGAGCGCCTCCACAACTTCTCAATGTACATAGATGGCCAATGGTACAGTTTGCAGGCAAAGGAAGGAACATACAACGATTCAGACCCTATAGGAGTTCTTGACGTAACCGTTCTTTCCAACCTTGTATTTGACAAGCTCATTGACATCAAGGACCTCAGGACATCTCACAGAATTGACTTCGTAGGTGGTATCAGAGGACTAGGCGAGCTCAAGAAGCGCGTTGATTCAGGCGAAATGGTTGCAGCATTCGCATTGTATCCTGTATCAATGAAACAAATCATTGACATAGCGGACACAGGAAACATCATGCCACCAAAGGCCACCTGGTTCGAGCCTAAGCTCCGCAGTGGCCTTGCTATCCACAAACTCGCATAATACATATGGTAGACTTGATGTTCATATTCTGAGTAACAGTCAAAAGATACGCATTCAGGATTACATTATACAAGGGGGGCTGACTGAAAAGTCAGCCTCTATTTTTGTCAAAGCCTGCTTAACGGCCACAAAATCAATGAAATTGTGGAAAATAGTATCAATTTCGCCCGTTTATCCACAAATCAATGCCATTTGTGGACAAATTGCCGTTCGTGGCCACAATATTGCACAAATTGTGGCCGGCACAATGAATGTTACTGTGATTCGCATGGAATCAGTGTGCGTGAATGCTGATGTCTGTGTCCCCTTCGTTCTACAATATCGTCCGTCATTATCATTGATAAAACGCAACCGAACCGATGTGCTGTGACGCCGCCGAAAAACAGGCACTTTTTCGGACGTTTTCTGCCAAGCGGCCGAAATATCGGCGATTTCTCGGCGAAACGTTCCATTTGGCCGAAAATATGCCCATTTCTCGGCCGGAATGCTCCGAGTGTCCGAGATTCTGCCGTTTTCTCGGCCGTTTGGTAACCAAGGCAGCATCAGCGGCATAGCGGAGGGCGCGAACTTGCTTGAAAGCGAGAACATGCGGAAAGTGAGCGGAGAGTTGCGCAGAGCAGCAAGTTCGGTATAGCCCGGGAGCGGGAGTGAACAAAATGTGGCGGCAGGCAGTGGAATATGAAAAATCTTTGCCCAGGAAAGGCAAAGTTTTTCAGATGAACTGCCTGCCGCATCCAAACGGATGTCAGATAAAAAAAAGGAGCTCAGAATCTTGTTCTGAGCTCCCCCGGAAGCTGGCGACTACCTACTCTTCCACATCGGATGCAGTACCATCGGCACGGGCGGGCTTAACTTCTCTGTTCGGAATGGGAAGAGGTGGATCCCCGCCGTTA
>JAZRWT010000186.1:0-6603 GCA_045599845.1 Candidatus Egerieisoma sp.
CCTTTTTGTTATAGTAGCAAACTACTAGAGAGTTGGAGCCTCAGCATCCCAGAATACAGGAACATAAGGAATGCTCTTGTCTGTAGCACCCTGAATTGTTCCATACTTCTCATATGACTCAGCGCAGTGAGCGTTGTTATAGTTAGTCTCATGTGTAGAATGCATCCACCTTCTTGGGAAGAACGACCTGCCTGTTCCAATTGTTGAAGTTGTACCAGGTCTGTATGCAGGCTCTTTCATTTCTGTATAAACGCCCTTGTCGTAGTAGTCGTACTTACGCATATCGTTCCAGTTCTGGTAGTTAGGACCCATAGCAATGAACTTCTGCATCATGATGTCAGAAAGAGTAAGCTCTGCTTGTGTTTGGCATACAGCTTTACTACCTATATATTTCGAAATGGCATTATCATCCATAGGGCCATAAGCGAAACTTACGTCAAAGCCTCTTGCTGTTGTGCAGCTTCCTTTGCCTTTCCATTCGTTGAGTTTCACGTTCATTCTGTCGAAATGAGCCTTGATACCATCTTTGTATGCTGCAAGAGCTTCGCCCTTCTTACCCTGGAGGAAATAAGCCTCAGCCTTGATGAAGCAAGCCTCAGAATATGTGAAAATATCACCGTCTGAATCAGGTCTTGTGTAGAATGAACCTGTTCCCTGTACGTAACCCAAAGATCTTGTTGTTGCGTTACTTCCTGAACGGTAGCAGTTCACATCGTTTGCAGCCAAACCGCCGCATTCAAAGAGACCATCACCTGCGAGCTGAACATACTTGATATCCTCTACATACAATGGCTCGTTATCAACAACCATCATTGCACCAGGAAGATACTCAATCTGTACATTGTCCGGATTAACTGTTATCTTTACATCCTTGCCTTCTCTGTAATATTTCTTTACGCCAGCTACGAAATCATCCACGCTGTTGTAAGAGTTGGCAATTGATGAGTTAGGATATGTTCTGATTCTTGCTGCGTCTGATTGCGCAACTGCCGGAGCAAGAGTTGCGTTGCAGTTGCCGAGCACGTGTCTTGCAGCCTTCTGACCGCCGTCTGCTGCATAGCAGTCAATACCTTCGTCCAACAACCATTCGTAAGAAACAATCTGGTTGCCAGCCTCATTGAGATCAACATGGTACATTGCAGAAGGAAGAAGCTTCTCAGCACGAGGATCTGGCTTGTCAAGTTCTGCCTTTTTCTTGAAATTGGTAAGAAGATTTACGTACCATCTGTTCATTCTCTGGCCTGTTCCCCAAGCAGCAGAGTCCCAGATTGTGCAAGGACCGTATGCATCACCTACTGTGAAGCAGGTGTTTGCAGACTCAACGTTAGCAAAGGTTGCAATAAGGTCGTCTGAATGGCTCTTCATGCCTGAAGCGTTAACGCAATCAATAGCGTTCTGAATGTAAGAAGCATCAAGCTTGCTCATTGTCATATACATTCTTGCTTTCATAAGATGCGCAAGCATCTTCCATTTATTGGCATCACCACCGAACCAGCAGTCTCCCTTTGCAAGAGGAGTAGCTGTAGCGCTCTGAGATGTACTAAGAAGACTGATTGCCTCATCAAGATACAAGAGACAATTTGCGTAGATTACATCGCCGTCATCGTATGAAGGAGCAAGTGTAGCGCCATCACAAGCTTCAGCGTGTGGCATTTCACCAAAGAGGTCAACCATCAGTACTGAACCCATTGCCTCAATGATGAGACCGGCTGCTTTGTAATGAGATGCACCTTCTGCTTCAGCAGCAGTATAAAGGTAAGGAATGTTGCAGGCTGCACCAATGAACCAGTTCTGGTAAGCTGTTGTTGAGTGGCCCTGCGCAAAGTCCCATTCCATAAGCAATGAATTGGTAGCTGTACGGCTGGCCATTGCATACATCTGAGTGGTAAGATTTGTACGGAAGCAAGCATTGCCCCAAGCATACATATAGTAGTACTGAATCCAAGGGAGACGTACATCAACTGTTGCGGTCTCCGCACTTGGGCTGTCAGGATCGGTGTTAACGTCCAGCCAATCCTTGCAGGATGTGGTGCCCAGAAGGAGAGCAATACACATTAAACTAAGTAATATCTTTTTCATATATATATCTCCTTTTTAAATTAGAATGTAAGGTTTACACCAAATGAGAATGATCTCTGGCTAGGAACGCCGCAATAGTCAACGCCTACTGAACCGGATCCGCCAGTACCTGAACCAACTGCTGCAACCTCAGGATCCATACCGCCCTTGTAGTTTGTCCAAGTGAAGAGGTTTGTTGCTGCAACGGTAGCTGTGAGATTCTTGATGAATGACTGACCCTTGATAAGATTTGAGAAATCGTAAGCAAGGCTGATTGAACGGAGTTTCAACCAGTTGGTCTCTGTCATGAAGTTGTATGCATTCTCCTGGTAGTTGCCCCAGTACTGCTGTATCATGTAAGCACCTGCATAGGTCTTGCCATTGATTACATAATTCTGACCTCTTTCATATGTGTACTCAACAGGCTCCATAGTCTTTGAATCAACACCGGTAACGGTAACTTTGTCACGGTTCTGGGTTGTAAGAAGAGACTGGCCGCGTCCTGTAAGGTAATACTGTGTACCATTGTAAATATCACCACCAATACGGAAATCAAGGAGGAATGACAATGTGAGGTTCTTGTAACGGAAGTCATTGCTGATACCACCTGTGAGTTTTGGCTCGCGGTTACCAACTATGTTTGTTGTGTTGCCTTCAAGTTTGTAAAGACCTGTAGCGGCATCAACCTGATAACGGCCATTGCTGATTTCCTTTCCGTCCACTGTCTCTCTCAACCAACGGTTGCCGGTAAGGGCGAGGAAGTTGCCGTTAGGAATTGAAGCAGCCTTGATACCACCGAGCTGAACGTCGGTTACATAGAGAATATCAACTCCTGTAATGAAATCGCCAAGAGTACCCTTGTTTTTTGCCATATTCACGGTAATGTTCCAAGAGAAATTCTTGCTCTCAATAGGAGTACCGCTCAACATAAGCTCAATACCTTTATTAGATACGGAACCGCAGTTTGTGGTAAGGAAAATGTAACCTGTTGACTGAGCAAGACGAGGGCTGATGATCTGATCGTCTGTCTTTGAGTTGTAGTATGTGAAGTCAGCGTTCAAACGTCCGTTGAAGAATTTCAACTCAGCACCTACTTCCCAGGATTTCTGAATCTCAGGCTTCATGTTTGAAGAACCACCTGTCCAGCTGTTACCAACACCTGTGAAGTTGCCGTTAACAACCTCTGAATCCCACATATAGAAGTTTGTAAGGTATGGGTCAGCATCCTTACCAACCTTTGCCCAGGAAGCTCTTACCTTACCGAAAGTAAGAATGTCGTTCTTAGGAAGAACCTCTGTGAACACGAATGAGCCACTTACTGATGGATAGAAGTAAGACTGGTTGCTCTTTGGAAGTGTTGAAGACCAGTCGTTACGTCCTGTAACTGTCAAGTAAGCAATGTTCTTGTAAGCGGCGCGGAACTCACCGTAAAGACCGAGGAGGCGCTTGCGTGAAGTTGACTCTGTAAAGTGTTTGTTCTTATCAAGTATGTTACCGAAGCTTATTGTTCCAGGGAGAACGAAATCCCAACCCCACTGGCTCTGTCTTACCCTCTTGGTCAACTCAGATGTACCACCTACGAGGAGGTTGAAGTCAAAGTCGCCGAAAGTTTTGTGAGCGTTAACCATAAGGTTATTGGTAAGGTATGTGTAGTTAACCTTGCTCTTGCTCAAACGGCCGTTCTGATATGTCTCCTTTGCGGCTGCACCAGGAGCGATGTAAGTGTATGAATCATTATTATAGGTATCAACACCTACTCTGTATGAAACGTTCAACCAATCGGTGATGTTTGCATTTGCATTGACAGCACCTGTGAAACGCTCGTTGCGGTCGGTCAGGTTGTTCTTGTTGATAATCCAATAAGGGTTCTCAACGTCGTTTGCAGGATCCTGATTAGGGAACATTCTGTGTTTTGTTCCGTCCTCGTTCAACCAGTATGACATATCCTCATTTCTAGCCCACCCGTACAACGCTGTCATGGTACCGTTACCGCCACCATCGTACAAACCTGAAGATGTAAGGGTCTTCTTTGTGTTGGCTACTGAATAGGATACATTAGCGCCTACTGAAATCTTGCCGTATTTCTGCTCACCGTTGAAACGGAAAGTGGTCTTGTCATAACCGGTCTTGCGAACAACACCGGCCTGATCGTAACGTGAAGCTGAAAGATAGAAGCTGCCGTTCTTGTTACCACCTGAAACACTGAGGTTGTTGTCCCAAATGTTACCGCCTCTGAAGAAGTCGCTTACGTTGTCATAAACCTTACCGGTAATCTTTTCACCCCAAGAAGAAGTGATCTGATCGGTCTGAAGAACACCATTCATATCGTATGAACCTCTTCCATAAACGCTCTGGATTGAAGGACCTGATGTAACTGTTGAATAGGTGTACTTGCTTGAGAAGTTAACCTGTACTCTGCCGTCACCATTACCTTTCTTGGTTGTGATAACGATAACACCGTCTGCTGCGCGTGAACCGTAAAGAGCGGCTGCGGCTGCACCTTTGAGGACTGACATGCTCTCTATATCCTCAGGGTTGATATCCATTACACGGTTGGAGAATGTTGTGGCTGTCTTTGTGACACCGTCTGTACCTGAGTTACCACCGTTTACTGTGGAGTTATCGTAAATGATACCGTCAACAACGAACAAAGGCTGGTTGTCACGGCTCTCGTTTACTGAGTTTCCACCACGGATGATGATTGAAGAACCTGCACCTGCTGCACCACCTGACTGTGTAACGTTAACACCGGCAACCTTACCTGCCAATGAGTTTACAACGTTGGTCTGTTTGTTCTTCAACAGTTCCTTTGAACTCATCTCTGTAACTGAATAACCAAGGGCTTTTCTCTCTTTCTTTATACCCATGGCGGTTACAACTACATCATCAAGTGCAACTGCATCTTCCTGCATGATTACGTTGATGATAGATTTGTTGTTTACTCCAACTACAGCGTCCTTCATACCCATTACTGAGTAAACAAGGGTTCCGTTCGCAGGAACATTGATGGTATACTTACCGTCAACGTCTGTTGAAACACCTGTAGTTGTTCCTTGAACCATTACGAATACACCTACCATTGGCTCGCCGGCCGGATCAGTAACTGTACCAGTAACCTTTACATTCTGAGCAAGGGCAACACCTGCTGAAAGAAGCACTGCTGCAAGGCTCATCAGTAAAAATCTTAAAGATTTAAAATGATTAATGAACATAAGTTATAAATTAGGTTAGTAAAAAATTTTGCGTCTAATACACAACATCAAGCAAATTTACAACAATTTCCTTATTTGATACTTTTTTTTTTAATTTTTTTTAAAATGAATGATAGTTTTTCACTGGCGATAGCTATGAAATTTCAGCGGAAAGCTGCATTTAACTATCGCTGTGCTTGAAAATTAGAATTATTATTATAAATTTGTAAAATTTATGCGGAAAACCGCCTGAAAAGTAAAAATTTATAACAAATTCATACAAACCAACACTTAATTAATTATTAACCTAACAAACAATCTATGTTTAAACTTAAATCATTCGGATTGGTTCTGGCAATGATGCTTTGCGCAAGCCTTGCCTTTGCACAGAACGAGAAGGTTACAGGTACAGTCACCGACCCTAACGGGGAACCAATGGTTGGCGTATTTGTAATGATTCAAGGTACAACTACTGGTGTTTCAACAGACATTGACGGTAAATACACCATCAACGCTCCTGTTAACGGAACACTCGAGTTCTCTGTTATGGGAATGCAGACAGCAGTTGTTCCTGTAAACAACAAATCTGTCATTGACGTTAAGATGGCTGAGGACGCCGTTCTTCTCGATGACGTAGTTGTAACAGCTATGGGTATGAAGAGGGAGAAGAAAGCCCTCACATACGCAGTTCAGGACGTTAAAGGTTCTTCTCTCATTGAGAACCGTACCGACAACGTTGTTTCTTCACTTTCAGGTAAGATTGCAGGTATGACCGTTACAGGTACAAGCGTTCCTGGTGGTTCAAACCGTATAGTCATCCGTGGTGAGTCTTCATTGAACAACAACCAGCCTCTGGTAGTGGTCGATGGTGTTCCTTTTGACAACACACAGGGTTGCGACGATACAGACGGCATGGCTTGGGGCGGTTTCGATTACGGTGATGGTATGTCAATGCTGAACCCTGATGACATTGAGTCAATCTCTGTATTGAAAGGTCCTTCAGCTGCAGCTCTCTACGGTTCACGCGGTGGTGCGGGTGTTATCCTCGTTACAACAAAGAGCGGTAAAAAAGGCAGCAAACCGGTTGTTAACTTCAACAGCAACTTCACATTCGAGAATGTAGCTCTCCAGCCTGAATTCCAGAATGAATACGGCCAGGGTACTGCAGGTGCATGGGACCAGAGCTCACGTGTTTCCTGGGGTCCTAAGATGGGAACATCCGTTCCTTACTGGAAGACCAAAGGTGAAACAAGCAAACCTATGGAAGCTAAAGGCAACAACTTCAGCTCATTCATGGAAACAGGTTACTCCCTGACCAACTCACTCGACGTATCAGGCGGTACAGAGAAATCAA
>JAZRWT010000187.1:0-4021 GCA_045599845.1 Candidatus Egerieisoma sp.
GAACTTGTAAACGTCCTCCATTGTTGTAAGCTCGCTCCAGCGTGGCTGGTCAACTCCAATTGTATCAAGGGTGGAGGAGAAGCGGTTGCGGTCCTCGGCATTGTCAATTGAATCGGCTGTGGTTCCAAGAAGATTGATACCTGCCTTGTCAAGTCTGAGCGCAAGGTTGTTAGGAATCTGTCCGCCTACTGATACTATTACTCCGTGAGGATTCTCAGCCTCGCATATATCCATAACGCGCTCGTATGTAAGCTCATCGAAATAGAGCCTGTCACACATGTCGTAGTCCGTTGATACAGTTTCAGGGTTGTAGTTTATCATTACACCCTGCCAGCCGCATTTGCGTATGGTGTTGAGTGCGTTCACGCTGCACCAGTCGAATTCAACGCTGCTTCCAATCCTGTATGCGCCGCTGCCAAGGACTATTATTGATTCCTTGCCTTCCTGACCAGGAGCAATGGTAGCCTTGTCTGAAACGCTTCCGTTATATGTAAGGTAAAGGTAGTTTGCCTGTGCAGGGTATTGTGCTGCAAGGGTATCAATCTGTTTTACAACAGGAATTATGCCCATTGACTTCCTCAATTTGCGCACATCGTGCATCAGGACGTCAGGGTCAACGTTTCCTCCTGCAAGCCTTGCTATCTGGAAATCAGAGAAACCTTGCCTCTTGGCCTTGAGCATAAGGTCGTAACTTACGTTCTCAATGCCTTTGCACTCAATGAGTTCGTTGTTAGTCTTAACAATGTGGTTCAGACTGTAAAGGAACCATTTGTCAATCTTTGTGAGGTCGTGAATCCTGTCAATAGTGTAGCCCGCCTGCAGTGCTTTGGAAATCACGAATATACGGTTGTCGGTAGGATCGCTCAGCGCCTTCTCTATGTCAGGAACAACTATCTCCTTGTTTGCAACGAATCCGTGCGCACCCTGGCCAATCATTCTCAGACCTTTCTGAACAGCCTCCTCGAATGTTCTGCCAATTGCCATTACTTCACCAACGCTCTTCATGCTGCTGCCTATTTCGCGGCTTACGCCATGGAATTTAGCCAGGTCCCAGCGAGGAATCTTGCATACAACGTAGTCGATTGCCGGCTCGAACATGGCAGGCGTAGTGCGTGTGATTGTATTCTTTATTTCAGCAAGTGAATATCCAAGACCAATCTTTGCTGCAACGAATGCAAGAGGGTAACCTGTTGCCTTTGATGCAAGTGCGGATGAACGGCTCAGTCTGGCGTTGATCTCTATCACCCTGTAGTCAACTCCCTCAGGTGAATATGCATACTGTATGTTGCACTCTCCAACTATTCCAACGTGGCGGACAATCTTTATAGCAAGTTCGCGCAGATAGGCTATTTCATCGTTGGTAAGAGTCTGGCAAGGAGCAACAACAATACTTTCTCCAGTGTGTATTCCAAGCGGGTCAAAGTTCTCCATATTGCAGACTGTAACGCAGTTGTCGTATGCGTCACGGACAACCTCGAACTCAATCTCCTTCCATCCTTTCAGTGATTTCTCAACGAGTACCTGTGGAGAGAAGGTGAAAGACTTGGCGGCAAGTGTCCTAAGTTCTTCATCGTTGTTGCAGAAACCGCTGCCCAATCCACCTAGTGCGTAAGCAGCACGGATAATAACAGGGTAACCTACTTCGTTGGCCGCTGCAAGTGCACTGTCAATATCTTCAACTGCGTGGGACTTTATGGTCTTGATATTGATTTCATCCATCTTCTTTGAGAACAAATCCCTGTCCTCGGTGTCCATGATAGCCTGAACCGGGGTTCCAAGAACCTGGAGATCATATTTTTCAAGAATGCCGCTTGTATAAAGCTGCACGCCGCAGTTGAGTGCAGTCTGTCCACCGCATGCTAGCAGTATGCCGTCAGGCTTCTCCTTCTTTATGACTTTCTCAACGAAATATGGAGTTACAGGCAGGAAGTAAATCTTGTCTGCAATGCCTTCACTTGTCTGTACGGTTGCAATGTTAGGGTTTATCAGCACTGTCTTGATGCCCTCTTCGCGCATGGCTTTCAAAGCCTGCGAACCTGAATAATCGAACTCACCTGCCTCACCTATCTTAAGTGCGCCTGATCCCAGAAGAATGACTTTTGATATCTTTTTCATTGCTGCTATATATTTGTCTGTATATGATTCTAAAATTAAAAAGAAGGACTTACATCACTGCGATGAAGTCCTCAATGATGAACATTGTATCGGATGCTGCCTCAGGGGCAATCTGACATCCGAAGAAAGGCTTGCTTTCGCTCCTTATTCCCTCCACACTGCCATCATTCATATTTGTGAACCAAACCTTCCAGCCTGCAGGCAGACTTGCAGCGTCTATTGCCTGGCAGTGGTTCTGGCTTGATATCCAGCATTTCTTTCCGCCTGCGATAGTTATAGGCTCATTGTGTCCTCTGTGACCGTTTCCAAGGCAGATATTGGATGCACCTGCTGCAAGTCCAAGGAGATTGTTGCCCAAGCCTATTCCCATAACAGGAGTGTTGCCATTCAGAACCTTCCTTATGTTCTCAACAGCTGCGCTGTAATCCTCCGCCTTGCCAGGGCCACCTGTTATTACAATTCCATCGGCAGTGTATGATGAGAAATCCTGTGAGCAAGGTACTCTTAAAATGTCAATACCTCTTTCAAGAAGCGCAGTGATGAGTTTGTTGCCTGCACCGCAGTCAACCAGAACAACTTTCTTTCCGGACGGGACAGGTGATTTGTATTCAATGTTCTCCGTGCAGAGACATTCCGCGGCATTCCCATCGGTGCAGCTGTTGAAATCAAGCTCCTGACATCCTTCCGGAACAATCTGAGCCTTCATTGTGCCCTTGTCCCTGAGAATCTGCGCGAGGTAGCGTGTATCAACTCCGCAGATGCCTGTAACCTTGTGGGCCTCCATCCACTCACCAAGAGAGCATTCAGCTTTCCAATGGCTGTATTCCTGTGAATAATCACATATTATTAGAGCCTTGACAGTGGCCTGTGAAGATTCAAGATTGCTCAGTACAGGATATTTCCTGCCGCTTGCACCTGTGCCGCTAACATATTCCTGTGCGGATGGGAAACCATAGTTTCCTATGGTAGGGTAGGTTATACATACCAAAAGACCCGTATTGGACGGGTCAGTGATAATATCTGGATAGCCAGCCATTGATGTGTTGAATACCACTTGTGAGCAGACAACATTGCTGTAACCGAAAATGAAACCGTTGAATCTTGTCCCATCCTCAAGAATGAGGCATCCTTTAGAAAGTTCCTTGCAATTCATAATTATTTATACATTGACTCCAAACGGAGTATCTAAAATCCGACAAATATACTAATTTTGCCTTTATGAAAGTAGAACTGAGGAAAAATATCAAGCAAAGATTGCGTTCCATGGGCGATTTCGAGTGCAAGGCGGCGTCTGGAAGTATTTGGAACAAGCTCATGGAAACTAAGGATTTTAAAGAAGCTCACACTGTGCTGCTTTATTGGTCAATTGCAGGAGAACCTGAAACTCACGAATTTATAAAAGAACTGTCTTCTGTAAAACGCATTGTTCTGCCTGTTGTGAACGGAAATGAACTTGTTCTGAAAGTATATGACCCGGGAACAATGAAACTTGGCGCATTCAATATACTTGAACCGGGACCGGACGCTCCTGTTGTTTCTCCACAGGAGATTGATCTTGCAGTTATTCCCGGTCTTGCTTTCAATCTGAAAGGTCAGCGTTTGGGACGCGGCAAGGGTTTCTATGACAGACTCCTACCGCAGTTGAACTGCCCAAAGGCAGGAGTGTGCTATTCCTGCGCTATTGTTGACAAGGTCCCGTGTGAGCCTTGGGACATGTGCGTTGATTCAGTAATATATGCCTGATCCGGCGCAATCTTTTATGTTAGCTGCTTGAATAGTTCAGTTTAACACTCCTGAATGTTAATAGAACTCAAGTTTCGCAAGCTTTCCGTGAGTTCTTGAAAAGGAATAAATTAAAGCATGCGAAACTTGAGTAATAGGATTTATGTTCATAATGAGCAAGTCT
>JAZRWT010000188.1:0-12816 GCA_045599845.1 Candidatus Egerieisoma sp.
AATGATTATCCGCGATTATCCGAGTGGCTGTAAATTCTGTGTTCGAACTCAGGCCGATATGAGATTGATGCCAGCACCAGCCGGTCAAACAGCCGTTCTCCGAAGAACATCCTGTTGAACTTGTAACAGAACTCGTTGAGATATTCCTGAAGGAACTCATCTTTTACACCATGGTACATGTCAGCGAACAGGGACTTGGCGTTTGAAATGGCAATATGCACCCATGGCAGGAGCTTTGGAGCATCCTTTCCGGGTACAACCTGCTTTAGGGAATGCGCCACCGTCTTCTCGACACCGCTGTGGGCGTGAAGACCATCCATTATCACTGTGGCTTCACAGTCCACACAGTTCTCAGTCTCCTTCTCAAACGTTTCGGACTTGAGATTCTTCATCACTTTCATCTTGATGTGCCCGCACCTGCGTGACTTCTGCCCCTTTTTCGGCGAATCGGACTCCGCGCTCTCCACCATCACCAGGACCTTGGTCTTGCGCTGGCTGCCGACACCGCGCTTGAGGTTGCTGTCCTTGTCGCGACCACCTGTGCCGTCAGTCGAGAAGTAACCCTCGTCAAGTTCGATTATGTCTGTCAGCTTGTGTTCGGAATCACGCTGCCCCATCACATCGCGCAACTTGTGCATCATCTCCCATATCGGCTGATAACGCTTGTGACCCAGCTGACGCTGCATTTCCAGAGCTGAGAAGGTCTTCTTCGTGGAGGTCAGCAAATGTATGGCGGTAAACCAGTACATCAGCGGCAGGTTGCTGCCATGCATGACCGTGCCGGACGTGAGAGTGACCTCTTTCTTGCACTTGCTGCACACCCAGCGCTTGTGGCACTTGTCCCAGTACATCTTCTTGCAGCCGCACTTCGGACACACCATACCATGCTTCTCGCGCTGCTCCTTCAGATAACGCTCGCAATCCTCTTCCGTAGAGAACTGACGGCTGAATTCCAATAACTTCATAGACTATGTAACTTGTTGAAGCAAAGGTAGGAATATAAGTTCAGACCAACAAGAAATTATGCGGAAAACTGCGGATAATCATTTTATTTTATGAAAGTCCAGAAATATATGCGGAAAGATTGGAAACGATCTGTGACTTGGTGAAACCGTCCTTAATCATGACAAGAATGGTATCATCACCGGCAATCGTTCCCATAATCCCTTTGATATTATTGTCATCTATCACGGCTGCAACAGCACTGGCGAATCCGGGCGCAGTCTTGATAACGGCAAACAAGGAGGAAAACTCAATGCTCCTTACCTTTATCTTCTGTCTGTCACTTTCCTCCAGTTTATCATTTCGCCAAGATCCGGTATCAGCCGGCATATCTTTATTAACATACGTAAAGGCTGCCCTTGTCTCTGAGTCTGACTGTTTGTTATTTCCTTGCATGAAACTTGAATCATTCAATTCGGAATTACTTCTGCCAGAATAATTGACCAATGTTGCCTCAAGCGGCAGAGCATATACATACTCCCCATCCTCATTCGGCAGACGCATGATTTTCATTTCCTTGAGATCGCGTGACAATGTTGATTGGGTAACATTAATCCTGGAAGCCTTGAGAATTTCCTGCAACTCATTCTGATTGTGAATGTTACCATCAGTTATTGCTTTAGCAATCGCATTCTGTCTAATTATTTTCTGCATAATTATTCATTTCTCACTGCAAATATACGCATAAATATTCATATTATGCAAAAATATTTCATTTAGCACTTGCCGGCATTTTCAATGTCTTCATACCTGTTTCTTCGAAACGAATACGTATCATTTTACCAAAGCTGTTTCAGACAGAAAAAGGCAAAATCCTGTACGGATCAAAGAGATTTATGCAAAACGAGCAGGTTGAGGGGGCAAACCTGCTCGGAAACTGCCAAGTGGGAACATTTCGTACAGGACAAGGGCAAATCCTGTACCGAACGAGTAAAAGCAGGCGTTTCGTACAGGAATTGCCTTAATCCTGTACGGGATGGAGATGCGAATGGACAAATCAATTAGGCAGAAGCATTGTGGCACCGGTGCTGGTCTTACGCCAAAGCCAGCATTTACGGCACGAAGTGCTGCATGGAGCTGTAAAGGGCTCCGTTTGCGCTTCCGCTGTTGCCGAACTCTTTGTCTCACGAAAAAAGTGTGCTCAATACCACATAACTGAACGGCCACAAAATCAACATATTTGTGGAATAAGTGCACAATTTTACCCGTTTATCCACAAATCATGGCCATTTGTGGACAAATTGTCGTTCATGGCCACGATATAGCACTAATTGTGGCAGCCAAAATGGCAAATGACTGAGATTGATGCGGAATTGGTGTGCAAGAAATAAATTATCCGGAAAATACTGGAAAGAGACGACAATGGCACGCTGATATCGCTTCTGACACCGTTCAGCGGCAGGTCACAAAAACAAAGGCCGCATCAGCGGCCTAGCGGAGGGCGCGAACCTGCGGAATGCGAATACTTGCGGAAAGATAGCGAAGAGTTGCCAGGAGCAGCAGGTTCGGTATAGCCCGGGAGCGGGAATAAACATAACTGCCGCAATCAAGCGGGAATATAAATACCGCTTATAGCCCGGGAGCGGTGATTTTCAAACGTCAATCGGCATCAACGCTCCACGAGAAGCAACGCAAACCCATGGCCGGAGACTTCTTATCAAGTTCACTAAGAAGTTTCTTCATGCCAGGAACAACGGAATCCTCCGCAAAAACCAGCATTGCGGAATTGAGAGTTGGCCAGGCGTGGTCGCCAAGGTGAGGCTCGCCATCAGACGAACCCCTTCCTTTCACCTCTTCCCAATATGTATAACCGCGCTGTCCGCTCACCAGAAGGATTTCAAGTATCTCCTCGTGATAAGCCTGATTGTATGATATGAATACTGCTTTCATTTTCTTGTACTGATTTAATGAATGAACCACATCTGTACTGATTACTTGGCAAGCCTGGCCTCGGCCTTGAATGCCTTGAGCTCCTTCTTTCTTCTGCGCTTGATCTCACGGCCTGCAAAAGAGCAATATACTGTTGGAACTATCACAAGTGTAATGACAGTGGAAACTGAAAGTCCCCAGGCTACTGCCATACCCATTCCTTTCCACATCTCGGAACCTTCACCTGTACCTATTGCAAGCGGAACCATACCAAGAACTGTAGTGAGGGTTGTCATGAGCACAGGACGCAGACGGCTCTTTCCGGCAGTCACAACAGAGTTGCTTATACCGAGTCCCCTCTCGCGGCAAAGGATGGTGTAGTCAATGAGCACAATACCGTTCTTAACAACAATTCCGAGCAGCATGAGCAGACCGATAAGGGCCATGACACTCAAAGTGGTTCCCGTGAACACAAGTCCCATAAGCACACCTGTGATTGCAAAAGGCACGGAGAACATAATAACGAACGGATATGTAAGCGATTCGAACTGTGCGGCCATGACAATGAACACAAGTATGAGCACGAGCACCATAAGCATTGAAATATCGCGGAATGTATCGTTCTGGTTCTCGTATGTACCTCCTATCTTCCATGAAAGACCAGGAGCCATTTCAACATCCTTCATTTCCTTGTTCACAATCTCAACCATGTCTGAAAGTGCCATTCCCTTAGGAACAACGGCGTTTACGGTTATGTATCTTTCCCTGTCCTTTCTTTCAATTGTAGGAGGAGTGAGCAGTTCCTCAACCTTGCCGAGCTCACGCAGCTTTATTGCCTGACCGGCATTGTTATAGATTGTAATGTTCTCAATATCCTCTATGCTTGTTCTGAACTCAGGAGCATATCTCACCTTGATATCATACTCCTTGCCATCCTCCCTGTAATATGATGCAAGATATCCATTGAATCTGTTTCTCAGATACATTGAAGCCGTGGTTGTGTTCAAGCCGTTGATGGCAAGCTTCTCACGGTCAAAGTTAACCTGGAACTCAGGCACATACTCGTTACGGCTGATGAACACCTCGTTGACCGTAGGATAGCTCAGGAGTCTCTGGCGCAAATCTGCGGCAGCCTTGTCGGTTGCGGCAAAGTCATAACCGTAAATCTCAACCTGAGCAGTTGACTGACCGGACATACCGCCCTGCTGACCGCCGGCAATTACCTGGAATGTCCTGACAATAGGATATTTGTCAATGATTGCACGCATACCCTCGCATATTTCGAGCAAGCCTCTGCTACGGTCTTCAACTGAAACAAGGCTTATGTTCATTGAAATGATATGAGAGCCGTTATCAGAGAATGAAGAGAATATGTTGTCGGAATCCGCAGTTCCCTCGGAGAAGTTGCAGAATGTGATTTCAGGATACTCCTGCAGGAACTCATCGGCAAGATTGTAAGCGAACTCACGTGTTATTTCCTGACGTGTTCCAACCGGCAGCTGGATCTTCACTGATATTCGGGCGTTATCCTGTGACGGGAAGAACTCGGATTTTACAAGAGGTCCCAGACCCACGAGCGTTCCCACGAATATGATTGCCATTCCAAAGACTACTGTCTTTCTGTGATGGACAGCCCAGGCAATGATCTTTGAATACCAGATATCCAGCTTGTCAAGGAATCTCTCAATAGGGTCGAATATCATATGGTGAAGCTTACCATGGTTAGGATTAAGCCTCAGCATATTGCCGCAGAGCATTGGAATGAGAGAGAGAGCACCTATGGTGGAAACTATCATGATGATGCTGATGATCCATCCCAGCTGTTTGAAGAGCACACCGGCCATACCCTTGATCATGGTAAGAGGCAGGAACACCGCCAGCATGGTGAGGGTTGAGGCGATAACGGAAATAGCCACCTCATTTGTAGCATGCACTGCAGCCTGGTGCGGACGCGAGCCCCTTTCTATATGGGTTGTCACGTTCTCCAGAACCACTATGGCATCATCAACCACCATACCAATGGCGATGGACAAGGCACTCAGAGATACAATGTTCAAGGTATTTCCCGTTGCAAACAGATATATCAGGGATGCCAGCAGGGAAATAGGAATTGTAAGTATGATGATGAATGTTGCCCTCCACCTTGCAAGGAAGAAATAAACAACCAGCATGACTATTATGAAGGTTATGATGATTGTCTCCTTCAATGAATCGATGGTGTTTATGATGTTGTCGGAAGTGTTGATCATAACCTCCAGCTTCACGTCGGATGGAAGTGACTCCTGAAGCTTCGGGAGCATCTCGAGCACCTTGTTGGTAATGAGCACTGAGTTTGCACCGCTCTGCTTCTGAACCACAATCATACCGCCCTTGCGCTGATTGTTGTAGGTTTCCTGTATTCTCTCCTGCAGACCGTCAACAATCACTGCAACGTCCTTGAGATAAACATTCCTGCCATTGTAGGATCCCACAATGATATTGCGCATGTCCTGCGCATCCTCAAACTCCTTCTGCACGCGCATTGAATATGTCTGGTTTCCAATGTCTATGTTTCCACCAGGAGTGTTCTTGTTCTCGGCACCTATCACCTGAGCGATGGACTCAACTGAAAGATTGTATGACTCGAGTTTGTGAGGGTCGCAATATACATTGATCTCACGTTTTGCAAGACCTGAGATTGATACTGCTCCAACGCCGCTGATACGGGCCAGAGGGTTTGACACCTGATCGTCCAGAATCTTGTAAAGTCCCGGCGTACTTTCATCTGCAGTAACGCCGAGGATAAGGATAGGAATATCATCCGCGCCGAACTTGAAGATGACAGGATTGCTGGCATCGTCAGGCAGCTGGGACTTGACCATCTCCAGCTTGTCCCGCACATCGTTCGTTGCAACGTCAATGTCTATTCCGTATTCGAATTCAAGAGTGATTACAGATATGTTCTCCCTTGATTTTGATGTAACGTGCTTCAGGTCGGAAATACTGTTGAGCACGTTCTCCAAAGGTTTTGTAAGGTTGGTCTCAATATCCGCGGCACTAGCACCGTTGTACGATGTTATTACCATGATGGTGTTCGCATCGATTTCCGGATAAAGGTTTATAGGTATATTGAGCAACGAATACAAACCGAATATGGCCACGCCAATGAATATCAAGGCCGTGGTTACAGGTTTCTTTACCGCTGTTTGATATAGACTCATTTTTTCTTCTCCTCTGATTGTGATTTGTTATTTTATAACCTCAACGGCAACACCGTTCTTCAAACGGCTGTGGCCTTCAACAACTATTTCCTCACCGTCCTCTATGCCGCTTATGAGCTCGTATTCCTTGTCAAAACGTCTTCCCAGTTCAACAGCTTTGAATTCAACGGTTCCGTCCTTGACTACGTAAACGAATCTTGTACCTGCACCGCTGAGCTTGATAACCGCCATGTCAGGGACAACAACGTGGTCAGCTGTTCCGTAAGTTATGGTTACTCTTGCAAACATGCCAGGACGCAGACGCAGGTCCCTGTTGGCCAGCGTGATTTCCACAGGGAAAGTCCTTGATGCCTGGTCAATGGTAGGTGACACTATTGAAACGGTACCCTTGAATATTTCATCGCCGTAAGTATCAAGTGTAACGTCAACGCTCATCCCCTTCTTCACGTTCTTGTACAAGGTTTCAGGAATGTTGACCTTCACCTTAACAGGCTGTATTTCCTCAACCACGTAAAGAGGGGCGCCGCCTGCATACATATCGCCGGCATCATAGTTCCTTGCTGTTATGAATCCGCTGATAGGGCTCACCAGCACGGTATTCTCAAGCAGGTTCATGTAATTTGTCCTGGAAACACTGTAAGCAAGCTTGCGTGCATCCCATACGCTCTTTGAATTACCGCCTATCTTGTAGAGTTCATCAGCGCGAACGAACTCTATTGAATCGTTCTGCATCTGCAGTCTGGCCTGAACAAGGTTAGCCTGGTCAAGAACAGCCAGTTTCTGGCCCTTTCTTACCATATCCCCCACTTCGGCATATATCCTCTCTATACGCAGTGCCATCTTAGGTGCAATGTTGTTGGTTGTCTTTGCCGCAAGAGTGGCAGTGTATGTCTCAACCTGCTCAACGCTGCGAACGTGTGCAATTGATGTTTTTACCTTTACGGTCTCTTCCTTCTCAAGCTCATTCGACTTTGAAGAACCGCAGGATACCGCAACCATGGCGGCTGCTGAAATCAAAAACGCATTTACGAAATTTTTCATCTTATCTGAACTTTTTTATTTTTCAATGTTTGAATCCAATGACACACTCTGAAGCTTTGCTATCTTTTCTTCGTTGTTGCCCATTACATTGTCAAGCTTTGACTTGGCGGATATGTAATTGTATATGGACTGATTGAGATTGAGCCTTGCCTGAAGCAGTGCGAGCTGTGAATCGCTCAGTTCAAGGAAAGTGCCGCTTCCAACATCATATCTCTTCTGCGATATGGAATAACCGGTTTCCGCTCCTTCTATTGACTTGGCGGCAGCCTTGTACTGTTCAAGACTTGTATTCAAGGTGCTGAGTATGGAACGTACTGACACTTCCAGGTTCCTTCTCGTATCTTCAATCTGAAGGGCCATCTGTTCACTTGTTGCCTTGGCTTCCTTCACTCCGTAATGTCTGCTTCCACCTGTGAAGATTGGAATTGAAAGGGAAAGGACACCCACTGAATAAGGGTTCCATTTATAATGGTTGAATCTGAAATCCTCTGCCATGGCAGTTCTCTGGTAATTGAGCGAAAGATTCAACTGAGGATAGAACTGGGCCAGTTTGGACTTGTAAGTCTTGTAGAGAATCTCATTCTGAATATTCAGCTGTTTGAGGCTTGTGTTCCTTTCAAGTGAAATCTCCTGTCCAAGGTCCGGCTGCACAAGCTGGTTCTCGAAATCATACAGAGAGCCGGCACATTTGATTGGAGTGCTCAGCTCTATTCCCATCAGAGCCTTCAGCTTCCAGAGGCATACATCAATGGCGTTCTTTGAATCAAGCATGTTAGGGATGGCGTTCTGCTTGTTCACCTCGGCCATTATCATATCGTATTTGGCAACTGTACCGAATTCGTATTTCTGTTTTATATCCTCATAGTCACGGCTTGCATTCTCATAGTTCTCCTTGAATACATCGTACAGGTCCTGAGAAAGGAGAACTGCATAGAAAGCCTCCTCAATCTGTGCCACCATGTCCTGCCGCGAACCTTTGGCTTTTTCCACCGCAAGCTCCACATTATCCGCCGTAATGGCTATGGACTTCCATAATGGAGCGTTTATCACAGGCATTGCAAGCGAAAAACCCGCCGCATAAGTATTATCTATACCAACAGCAATCGACTGGCCCTGAAAGAACATTGTCTGCTTTTTTATGGTACGCTGGTAATTCGCCGAGAAATCAATCTGCGGGAACAAAGCGGCGTATGTTCCTTTGCGCTGGTAACCGCTCTTAACAATATCGATATCTGCAACCTTAACACTCAGATTCTCGTTAAGAGCTATCTTAATGGCATCTTCCAGAGTGATTGTTATGGTATCTCCACTGTTTTCCTGCGCCTTCTGCACTGTCTGCGCATCCACCACTGTAGATAGTGCTGAAAGCAATACTCCCAACATAGCGGACACGAATCTTAAATCCTTCAATCTTTTCATATTGTCAAAACTTTTAAACAAACGCTGCCTGCATGCTCCAATGCGGAACCCATATATGCAAACGGCGGCAAAATAGGCTGCAAATATCGTGCAAGAAATTGGATAATTATATAATATTTTATATATAAAATTGTTCCAAATCTATATATTTTAAACTAGATTTGCATTGTTAGACCAACTATCGCAGTAAAAAGTTATCCAAAAAGAAATATGAATCAGGAAATAGAGAAAGTATTCGAGCTGCTGGCGCGTTATGCCGGCGCTTCCTGGCACAAATGCGGGATAGCAATAGGGAACATTGATGAAACCAATCTTCCCAACATAAATGCATTTGCCAATGACCTGTTCATTTCGGCTTTCCCGCTCGACCTGCATTTCAGCGTGATACTTGAGGAAGGGGTTCTGGACATAATATCGGACTACAACGGGTATCACACAGACAAACCCTGTCTGTTTTCAAAAGGAGGAAGGTCCATTGTAAGCTCCATAAAGTTTTCTGAAAATGCCCGCGGAACTTTCTTCTTCTGCACCAAGGAGTTCATTGAAGAATGCGTTCTGGAACGCTCTGCCAGTATCATAAAAAAGGTTCTTACAGCCAGGCCAAGGCGGCTCATACACCTTAACAACGTTGAATCTGAGCAGATTGCATCAATAATAGAAAGGGGAAGGTCGTACATAGTGGACGAAAATGAAGAACTGAAGCAGGAATTGATATACACGTCGTTCTTCAATTACTTCCTTGAGGTCGTTAGGATTGTTCTCAAAGATTCAAAGATGAAAGAGCTTGAGGATGAAGGAGGCGAAAGCGGAAAACTGCCTTCGGCAACCGGCAAGATCATGAAATCCTTCATTTCACTCCTGTTCGAGTACGGTGAAACCGAACACAATCCGTCTTTCTATGCAGACAAACTCTGCATCAGCGTACAGTACCTTTCAGTCATTCTTAAAGGCGCCGCCAGAAACTCCGCGAAGAAATGGATAGAAG
Source organism: Candidatus Egerieisoma sp. (assembly GCA_045599845.1). Taxonomy (GTDB): domain Bacteria; phylum Bacteroidota; class Bacteroidia; order Bacteroidales; family UBA932; genus Egerieousia. The sequence goes on from JAZRWT010000188.1 coordinate 9,517, forward strand.
GATACGCAATGGCAAGAGCCAAGCTCTATCTGAGGCAGCCTCAATACAGCATACAGCAGATTGCCTCAATGATGAACTTCGCGGACCAGTCAAGCTTCGGCAAATTCTTCAAGAAAAATGCAGGCATGTCACCCAAGGCATACAGGAATAAGAACATATAGAAATAGGATTAAATTTCTATCTTTGCACAGTATATCAACGTAAGGAACATGCACATAGGAATAGCGGGGAACATAGGAAGCGGAAAAACCACTCTTACCGGAATGCTGGCCGCACATTACGGCTGGATTCCCAAATATGAGGCAGTTACATACAATCCTTTCCTTGAGGACTACTACAAGGACATACCAAGATGGTCTTTCAATATGGAGATTTACTTCCTTACCAAAAGGATGAAGGACATCATTGACATTTCAAAAAGCAATGAAGTGATAATACAGGACAGGACCATCTTCGAAGGTGTACACGTTTTTGTTGAGAACAACTATGAAATGGGCAACCTGCCGCAGAGGGAGTATGATTCATATATGGAACTTTACAACCTCATGATGTCAATGGTAAAACTTCCGGACCTGCTCATTTATCTCAAATCGTCCATTCCCCATCTGGTTGGCCAGATTCAGAAACGCGGGCGCTCCTATGAACAGTCCATAAGCCTTGACTATCTGGCAGGTCTGAACAGGAAATACGAGAAGTTCATTTCTGAATACAAGGGCGAAGTCCTTACAATAAACACAGACAACCTTGATTTCGAGAACGAACCAAGGGATTTCCTGAAAGTAACGGACATGATAGATGCCCGGCTGTACGGTCTGTTCTGACCCGTGAATCCGGAAAACATGGAATGCTTGCAAAAGTTTTGTACGAACCGATATGAAAAAAGTATGTGTATACCTTGGAGCGGCAAAGGGCAATGATGAAAAATACGCCGCTAACGCTTATAAACTTGGCATGCTGCTGGCAAGCAATGGCCACACTCTGGTATATGGAGGCAGCAATGTAGGTTGCATGAAAGCACTGGCCGATGGCGCACAAATGGCCGGCGGTGACATAATAGGCGTTTTCCCAAGAGGCTTCAAGGGCTCCATGCACGCCGTGAAACTCGGACTCAAGGTGGAGCGCACGGAACTTGAGAACATGGTATATGTTGCGGATTTTGCTGAAAGGAAGAAGAAGATGGAGGAACTGGCCGATTGTTTTGTGATAATGCCCGGTGCCTTCGGCTCTCTTGACGAACTTTTCACCTGCACCTGCAACAGAGCTCTGCGCAAACACCAGAAACCCATATATGTTCTTGACACCGATGGATACTATGCTCCTTTACAACAGATGATCAGCAATATGTTCAACTGCGGATTCATTGTTGAGGAACTCAGGACCATAATCAGGTTCATCCCAACGGTTGAGGGGATAGTCGAGGAAATCAACTCCCTGTAAGAGCACTGTTATCTTCGATTACCATTCGAAACCAATACTCCGGAGGCAGTTGGTCCAGTAGAATTTTCTATAGTCTCAAAATATCCAGAAATCCTGATTCCGAGCAGAATTGATAAACTGCAGCAGCATACCAGATTATCAGAGCTGTCGGCTCCTCCGTGTGCTTTTGCGAACATATGATCAACCGAGATGTTGGTTTGAGATCCACAATAGACACAGTGGGTCCCGTTCTCAAGTTTGTATCTTTCGTCGACACAATACAAAGCATTATTAGAAATCATACGTCCTCTCGGTCGAACGCCTTCTGTCATTGATTTTCTTAGAGAACACGCCATCTGTAATCAGACGGAAAACATACAGCTTAACATCTTCAAGTTTCCCTTTGATATTTTCACGAAGAAGATCCAACCTTTCCGTTCTTTCCTCCATCTCATTGTAGAGCGGAAATGACAGTTTCAACGTATAATACCCACTGTTATCCCATATTTCAATATTATAGTAATCCAAATCAATAAAGTAACCGTTCTTCCTATGACGCCATCGAGGTGATTTCATGAAGGTGCGCAGTTTTGATGCGAGTTTCTTTCTTTTTGCCTCATAAGCCCTCATTTCAGAGGTTTCTGTCAACTTGTCTGCACAATTACATCCGACTATCATGCAACCCCAATCCGGATGAAATATCGTATGCTCAAAGCGAATTTCATTGCCGCAATACTCACATTCACCAATTGGTTCCTCAAGATCGTCGCTTCCTATGTATTCCCATCCCGAGGTGGGCATAACTCTTCCATGTTCTTCTGCGTGGCAATGTTGGCACAGGGTAATCAGGTACTCGTCTGGATACTCCCATGCTTTCTTTCTTCGTAATGAAGATGATGAACCTGCAACTTTGCCTCATCTTCTGATCTGCCACAATGAGCGCACTTATGACCGTCTCTTTCTATGATGCGATTCCTTACAGACTTCCAATTCTTTGTTCTATATTCAGAAAAATCAATTTTCATGTAATCATTATCCACTCATAAAGTTTGAATGCAGTTCAGTGGTTTATTTAGAGTCCTATCAGTCTTCGGCTCTCTTTCTTGTTCTATGCCACAAATGAGAGAACTCGGTACTTACAAAATTTCAATCCAAGACTCATCAAATCCGATGTTTTCTAAAGCTATTTCCTGCGTCAATAGAGGTGGGCGTTTTACTCGAAACTTGATAGCATCGTCCGGAACAACGGAGTGAATCGTGAATTGTGAACCATGTGGTTGCCATGTAAAACATTTTTCGTTCGTGCGTTTATGAAATGCCTCAAAATTACCGCGTTCGTTTTCTTTCCACTCATAATCACTGATGCGGAAATGCTCAAGATATTCCTCATACATTACAAACTCGGTAAGGTCGTAGTTCCTGATCAATACATTAACACGAATTCTAGGATGGTGTGCTTGAGCAATGTCAACGCGTCCGTTCCATATTCCAAGGACAGCATCACCTGTCTTCTGCACATCATCGTGGGGATCCTCAATGCCATAAGAAAAATCAGGCGAATTTCTGCCACTTATCAGACGCACGTTCGTGGTTGTAAACGGACTGTTTGCCTTAACCGTTTTTGCGGACCACGCAGTAGTTTCTGTAGCCAAATCGGTTATTCCTACAGGCTTTGCATAATGCTCTCCACCAACGGCATCGGCAAGGATATCACCCCAGTCATCACCTGTAATATCCTTGCGTCCGGTATGGGCACGATAAACAATTCCCTTGGCGATATTTGTTATTATTTCTTGTGGAACTTGCCCGAGTGGGTAAAGTTCAGAGATGAGATTACGTGAATCTCTTAATCGTGGTTGTCTCATATCAATTGAACTATTTTGC
>JAZRWT010000189.1:0-2857 GCA_045599845.1 Candidatus Egerieisoma sp.
AACTGCGCCTGAACACCGTATGCGGTGGGCCTACCACCATCTCTTTCAAAGTTGCGAAGAGCATCATCAAAGTGGCCAACTCATCAAATGTTCTTCTCGTGACACACTATTTCTTGCAAAGTTAATTTTATGCGCGTTATCCAGCAATTATAATGCCAAATAAATTTTGCCATCGCAGTAAAAAAGAAAAGCCGGTCAAACGGCCGGCTTTTCCATAAAGCTTAAAGGGTATTCTAATAACCAGGATTCTGCTGTGCACCAAGACCAGGGTTAGCATTGATCTCATCTTTGTAGATAGGAAGAATGCATTTGTAGAATGATCTGTTGATAACGCTTTCACGGTGGGTTACCTTTACGTCAGGTGTATCGTCATCCATGTAAATTGTAGAATTGGTTCTGATAAGATCCCAGAATCTCAAACCTTCGCCAAAGAACTCTTTGTCCTTCTCGTCAAGAATCATCTGAACGGAAATGTTTGACTCTGTAATTTCTGGCATTGTGTTGACATATCTTCTGGAAGTGATTGCTGTCAGATAATTAACTGCATCGCCTTTGTTGCCAGCTCTGAGGGAAGCTTCAGCAGCAATGAAGTACATTTCAGACAAACGTATAAGTTTAACGTTTACAGCTGAAGATGAAGCCTTGCCATCACCTGTGCCGTCAAGGCTGCCGAAATATTTCCAGCAAGAGCCATATCTTATACCGTTTGACTCAGGGAAATCTTCAGGATGGTCTTCACCAACCTGATCCTGATCCATGATACCCCATCTTACATCGTTTGCAACATTTGTCATGTCCATAAGATCCAACCAATAATGGCTGGCCATGAAAATCTGGTTGTTTCTGCCGTTTCCGCCGCCAAGAACATACTGACCGCCAATACAACTGGTTGCACCAAGATCACCTTCGTTCACGCACATAGCAAGCTCGAAGATTGATTCGCTTGCACCTTGTTTTGACCATGATGAAACCCAGTTGCTCTGATCATAAAGAGCATATTCACCACAGCCTATGATGCTTCTGGCCAATGAAAGAGCTTCTGACCAATTCTCCATATCCATGCAAGCTCTAGCCTTGATTGCTCTGTTGGTGTAGTAATTCATATAACCGGCTTCAGGATCGGTATCGTCCTTCAAATAACCTGCTGCTTTGTCCAAGTCTGCAAGCACTGCCTGATAAACAGCATCAACAGATGCTCTGAGAGGCTGTGCATCGGCTGTCAATGACTCCTGAACGATTGGAACACCATATGATGCTTTGTCATCATTGTAGCATTTGCCATAAAGACGGCAGAGGTCATAGTGAATCATTGCGCGAATTGTGAGAGCCTGTCCGTAATATGAATCATACTCGCCGTCAAGGAAGTCATCGCAATTCTCGCATCCTTCGATGATATTGTTGCACAACATTATCATATTGTATCCTGTTGACCAGAAACCTGACATTGAGTAGTTGGTAGCGGAATGGTTGTATGCAAACATATAATCATATCCACGTCCGTTTGACTGAATGGTAATATCACCGCCCTTAGCATCTCCGTAAAGGATGAAGTTCCTTCCGTAGAAGCTACTGGTTGTCATAGCATTGTAAAGACCGTTGAGCATGACCTTGGCATCTCTTGGACTGGTGATACTCTGGCCCGCATCCGCCTGGTTAGTAGGTGCCACATCCAAAAAGTCCTTGCAAGAAGTGCAAGCAAGCAAACCTACTATCGATAAAATAATATATAGTTTTTTCATATCCTTATTACTTTTTAGATTAGAATGAGAACTCTACGCCAAATGTGTATGTCTTGACATTAGGAGTTTCCATACCTCTTGTGCCATAGATACCAACCTCTGGGTCAACGTTGTTGTATTTAGCCCAGGTAAGGAGGTTGGTTCCAGTAAAGAATACTCTTGTGTTTGTCAAGCCAATCTTGTTGATGATTGTCTTAGGGAAATTGTAAGACAAGGTCAAAGTCTTGAGTCTGAGGAAGCTACCATCATGAATATGACGTGTACTGTACTGCTCGAAGTCCTCTGCATCGCAACCTACGATTCTAGGAAGTGTACCCTTGGTATTGGCATCTGTCCATCTTTCTCTCCACATACGTGCGGAACGAGGCCTCTCCCAGAAGTAACCGTCATCGATTGTGTTCTGCTCACCTGCATCATAGAAATCACCTATCTTGTAGTTGAAATTCAAATTCAATGAAAGATTCTTCCAACTTACCTCGGTGTTGATACCGCCATATACGTCTGGAACAAGATTGCCTATGATCTTCTCGTCTGCATCACCATAGTCGTAAACAACGTTTCTGCCATCTTTCTGGAAATCGCAGTTGTCATTGTTTGAATACCAGATGTTGTATCCGTTTGTAGGATCAACACCTGCCCACTCGAGGCCATAAACTGCAAGCATTGACTCTCCCTCCCTGTAAATGAACTGGCAAAGGTCGTCACCACCTGTAGGATCATACCATATTACGTCCTGGCCTGTTGACTCGCCTTCCTGCTTGTACAGTTTTGTGACCTTTGATTTTGTAAAGGCAGCATTGATGCCCATACTCCATTTCCAGTCTCTTGTGGAAATGATATCACCGCTGAGCTCAATCTCAATACCCTTGTTGTTAACCTCACCGAGGTTTCTGAGTACTGATGAGAAACCTGTTACTCTTGAGATAGGAACATTCATGAGAAGGTCCTTGGAATCTCTGTTGAAGTACTCTACTGTACCGCTGAGACGGTTATTGAACAAACCGAACTCAAGCGCTACGTTGTATGTATAGGAAGTCTCCCATGAAAGATCGTTTGAAGCAACATTGCTTATGTATCCGCCAGGTGACTCCTGATAGTTTGCACCGTATGCTGCCAAT
>JAZRWT010000190.1:0-6776 GCA_045599845.1 Candidatus Egerieisoma sp.
GTGAAAGCGGCATGCCCCAGTGGGGCAGCTGCGAAGCAGCGGGGGTAAAATAGAGGGGGCTGACTTTTTAGTCAGCCCTTTTCTGATTGTCCAGGCACTTGCTCAAGCTATCTACCCAGTAAGGTACACGAACGCCGAACGTTTCCTTTATTTTTGTCTTGTCAAGCACGCTGTAAGCAGGTCTTACAACAGGGCTTGGAAATTCATTCGAACGGCATGGCCTTACATTGCAAAGGCTGCGCTGGGGAGTTGTTGCCAGCCTTTGAATCATCTTCGTAAAATCGAACCAGGAGCACACTCCCTCGTTGCTGTAGTTATATATTCCTGTTTTGCTATAATTACCTGTTCTGCTGCTGTCACCTTCTTTGCATGAACCGTTTCCGCTGCAAACTTCATTATTGCGTGCCTGTACTTTCTCATTTTTCACACAGTATGCACCACCGGAAATTTCCGAAGCATAATCCTTGAGAATCACAACAATTGCGGCAGCCAGATCGCCTGCGTAAGTTGGTGTTCCGGCCTGGTCAAACACAACCTGAAGCTCGGATTTGCTTGCGAGAAGATTGAGCATAGTCTTGCAGAAATTCCTGCCGAACTCGCTGTACAACCATGCTGTGCGCAGAATTACATATTTGCAGCCGCTTTCAAGTATTCTCTGCTCCCCGTGGAGTTTGGTAAGCCCGTAAACTCCTGTTGGTGTGCCTTTCTGATCTTCACGGCATGGAACATTATACGCTTCCTTTCCAAAGACGTAGTCAGTTGAAACATGCACCAGCAGACCACCAACCTCCGCAATTGCCATTGCCAGATTTTCCGGGGCTTTTGCATTGAGCAACTCTGCCAGCTCGTAATTGCTTTCCGCAGCATCAACGTTGGTATAAGCCGCACAGTTTACAATAACGTCTATCTTCTCTTCCGCCACAAGCCTTTTCACTTCCAACAGATTGGTAATATCAAGTTTCCTGGTAGCAACATCCACTTGCGCAGAACATTTCTCTTCCTCATAATTGGCCGAACCGCCGTCACACTTGCAGCCAACTTCCGCCTGCACCCGTCCAGCAAGCTTGTTCAGCATAAGTTCCTGCTCCGGTGCAACATCATTTATATCTGTGAATACATACCTGTTACCTGCAACATTGTCAAATGCCGCAACTATCCTTATCTCACATCCCAACTGGCCGTTGGCACCTGTAACCAATACGTTCATACCTATCTGTTGGAATACATGTTTTCATAATACTTCTGGTAGTCACCGGAAGTAACGTTGTCCATCCAGTCCTGATTCTCAAGATACCAGCGCACTGTCCTTTCTATTCCCTCCTCGAACTGCAGGCTTGGTTCCCAACCCAGCTCTCTCTGCAATTTCGTTGAATCTATTGCGTATCTCAAATCATGGCCTGCCCTGTCCTTTACGTATGTGATGAGGTCCATATCAGGATACTTTTGTTCATCGTGGCCCTGGCTCCCGTCATTTGCATCCGTTTCTTTGCATACTGAAACGCGCCCGAGCAATCTGTCAACGGTCTTGATGAGCACTTTTATCAAATCAATGTTCTTCCACTCGTTGAATCCGCCTATGTTGTAGGTTTGAGATATTTTCCCATTGTGGAAAATCACATCTATGGCACGCGCATGGTCTTCTACAAAAAGCCAGTCCCTCACATTCTCTCCCTTTCCATATACAGGAAGAGGCTTTCTGTGCCGTATATTATTAATGAACAAAGGAATAAGCTTCTCAGGGAATTGATACGGCCCATAATTGTTAGAGCAATTGGTAACAATGGTAGGCATACCATATGTATCGTGATAAGCCCTTACAAAGTGATCGCTGCTTGCCTTTGCCGCACTGTACGGGCTGTGAGGCTGATACTTCAAGTCCTCTGTGAAGAACTTCTCCCCGTAAGCTATTCCATAACCATCTTTCACAGGCGATAGTTTCTTAACTTCCCCTCCATTGGCCTTGCGATGAGCTGTAGCCTTGGTAGTGAAAGGAGCTGCAACACCTTCCGGATGGGTAATTTCAAGAGCGCCGTAAACCTCATCGGTGCTGATATGATAGAAACGGCACTCCACGCTTTCGTTGCCATCGTTGTGTGAAGTCATTCTGTATGGTGTTGGCAGACTCTCCCAGTAGAGCTTGGCTGCCTGCAGAAGTGAAAGAGTTCCCATTACGTTAGTGCGTGCAAACGTGAATGGATCCTTGATGCTCCTGTCAACGTGACTCTCCGCCGCAAGGTGGATAATGCCGCTCACCTGCTCTTCCTGCATCAGTCTGTACATTGTATCAAAGTCACAGATATCGGCCTTCACGAACCTGTAGTTCGGCTTGCTCTCTATATCCTTGAGATTGGCAAGATTCCCGGCATAAGTCAACTTATCAACATTAATTATCCTGTACTGAGGATACTTGTTAACGAACAATCTGACAACGTGCGAGCCAATGAACCCCGCTCCGCCTGTAATTATTATCGACCTCATGAACTTAATCCAGATTATCTAATATTTTAACAATACTTGGTTTCAATTCGGGAATATCATTCTCAACAGTATCCCATAACTGCTCTTTTGATATTTGATAGTACCCGTGTACCAACACATGTCGCATTCCCTCAATTGCATCCCAATCAACTTCCTGATGACTTGCTCTGAACTCTTTCGTCAATTTATAGCATGCTTCTCCGATGATTTCCACATGCTTTACAAAGCCAAAATATACTATAGGATTGGAAGCTACTTCGTCAAAACTATACTTATCTTTATTTTCAAGGATGATATTGATAGCCTCCAGAATATGTGCCAGACGTTCCTTGTCTCTAATTGTTTCTCTCATAGATCAAAGTTTTATCTCTATCAATACTTTCTGTAGCAAAAGGAAGAGCGCGTCCTTCTTCCACCAAATCAACTTTTGTTCCTAAAATACGACTAAGGCCTGTCATTATCTTGGATATTTTATACAAAGAAATGACTTGCCCTGATGTATACCGGACGAGAATGTCCAGATCACTTTCCGGAGTATTTTCTCCTCTGGCACAAGAGCCGAAAAGCCATGCCTTATCAATGGGCTGATCTTTAAAATATTGGCATATTATTGGGAACAAAGCCTTTATCTCTTTTGTTATCATAGGCTGGTTAATCGCGTTTGAAAATATCTCTGGTATATACTTTGTCCTTCACATCGTCAAGGCAGCTGTCGTAGCGGTTGGCTATTATGGCGTTGCTGCGCTGCTTGAACTCCTGAAGATTGTTCACAACCTCGCTGCCAAAGAATGTGCTGCCGTTCTCCAGCGTTGGCTCGTAGATTATCATATTTGCGCCCTTGGCCTTCACGCGCTTCATCACACCCTGAATTGAACTCTGACGGAAGTTGTCCGAGTTGCTTTTCATTGTAAGCCTGTACACCCCGATAGTTACTTCCCTTTCCCTCTCGCTGTTGTACTGGCTCGAGCCCACATAGTAGTCCGCCATCCTCAGCACCTGATCCGCAATGAAATCCTTCCTGGTCCTGTTGCTTTCCACTATTGCACTCATCATATTCTGAGGTACATCCTGATAGTTGGCCAGCAACTGTTTTGTATCCTTTGGCAGGCAGTATCCGCCGTAGCCGAACGACGGGTTGTTGTAGTGTGTTCCAATCCTCGGGTCCAGTCCTACTCCGGAAATGATAGCCTGTGTGTCAAGACCCTTGACCTCGGCGTAGGTATCGAGTTCGTTGAAGTAGCTCACTCTCAGAGCCAGATATGTGTTAGCGAACAGCTTCACTGCTTCAGCCTCCTTCATTCCCATGAACTGACAAGGGATGCCCTTGTTCTCCAATCGTATATTGTTTTTCAAGTCATCCTGCGCTCTGCTGAAATCAGGCTCATGATTTATTGTCTTCTTAACAATTGACTCTGATTCACCGCTTTTATTATTTTCACCACTTCGTGCACTGGCTATTGCTCCCTCCACAAGAAGCTGGGCAAAAATATGAGCGAACTCCTCAGCCTTTGGATTGCCTATTGCCGCAATTGCTGCGTTCTCCTCGTCCCAGCTACTTTCATTTGCGCCTGTACTGGAGACTATCTGCTTGGGATAGCCCACAATGATCCTCGATGGATACAGGTTATCGTAAAGAGCCTTGCTCTCTCGCAGGAACTCCGGTGCAAAAAGCAGATTGAATTTCTTACCCATCAGCAGTGAATCAGTAAGAAACCTCAAGGCATATTTCACATATAAACTTCTTGTATATCCTACAGGAATAGTACTTTTAATGACCATAACCGCATCGGGGTTAAGCCTGAGCACCTGCTCAATCACCTACTCAATGTGTGAGGTGTCAAAGAAGTTCTTAATCGGGTCGTAGTTGGTTGGTGTGGCTATTATCACAAAATCAGCATCCTTGTATGCTTCCTCTCCGTTGACCGTAGCCACCAATGAGCCTCCATTTCCGGACATGGTCCGCTCGGCTCCTACCTGCGGTATGAGTTCCCTGCTCGCAAGATATTTTTCTATATATTCGTCCTGGAGCGGAGAAATGCGTTTGTTTATTTTCTCAACTTTCTCAGGAATCACATCCACAGCCACAACTTTGTGATGCTGTGACAATAGCGTTGCCATGGACAGGCCCACATAGCCTGTACCTGCAACCGCTATCTGTAAATCCTCGAAGTTTCTCATAAATTTTCCCAATACTTATTCAGTTATTCTTAAAAAACAACTTGAAAATCTTTATGCATCTTATTTTTCATCATTTCTCAAGTGAGTTCCGCAAGTCTTTTTGCAATACTTCTCGCTGAACTTTTCTAATCGGCAATTCTCTCGAGCATTGATTGTGGGATGTATGCCGTGGCCACTGCCGCCACACCACTCACGCTCACTACAAAACGTCTGTTTCCCTTGATTCTCACAATGTAACCTTCCGCGCCCTTGAGTACGCCTTCCGTAACTCTGACCCTGCCGTTCTTCCTGAGTTCGCCTTCATATATATCAAGCTGCTCCAAACCTCTTGTGAGCACATAAATGAAGGTATCCATCTCTGTATCAGGAATCTGCGCTATTTCCTTGGTTGCTGTATTCCTGTATATGCCTGCCAGACTTCTCAGGTTTGTGGCAAGGTTCTCAATATACGCCTGCTCGGCCCTCACAAAAACCAGGTTCTGGAAAAGCACTTCCTTCTTTATCTCCTCCTTGTAATTCAGGTCAATTGTTCTGGTAATTCTGGTGGGTATGAAATATCTTTTGCCGTCGTTGCAAATGGTATCCATAAAGAACTTCTTCCCGTTCCTGAATATTCTGAATGCATACCAATGTTCTGCCTGCTCTGACATAATTTGTTGTCTATTGTTGTTTCTGCCGCGGAAGGTTTCATCATTTTGCATCCACCTTCCGCACTTCAATTTTACAAAGCTCTAATTATCAATACTTTTTATTTTTACACTGCGGAAGGATTATGATGTTTTGTGAAACCTTCCGCACCGGCAGCGGATCATGAAGCAAAAGGTTATTGTTTCAAATAGGCACATAACTCTCCCCAAAACGCCTCAACTCGTCAAAAAACCGTGGCGATTCAGAAAAAGAGTTGGCGGAATAAGTTTTTTAATCTTCCCGCTCTTCAGAAGCCCGCGAATCCACAGACCCTACTGATAACCCCAGCAAATTCCCGTATATAATACACCTAAATTGCTAATCTGCAAAAATACTAAAATTTTTGGATATTTCCAATCTTTTGACACATTCCCGAATCACTTCGGTAGACCAAAAAAGGACCATATTCCGAACAGGACAAGCACGACCCGTACCATATGGAGCGGCCGATCACTGGAATACAAAAAAAATCAAAAACACATTCTGAGGCTCACGACTGCTGGCAGACCCACCTGAATGAGGGGTCTGCTTGCAACAGACATCATTGTACAGCACTCTGAGCATAGCCAGTGCAAGCAGCTTTGGCGAGAACCAACGGACGATGAAACCCACCAGCCGGTCACAAAACGCATATTATTGTGGCCAACAATAATGAAACGGCCACAAAATCAACATATTTGTGGAATAAGAGCACAATTTTACCCGTTTGTCCACAAATCAAGGCCATTTGTGGACAAGCCATGACTCATGGCAACAATAATGTGCGCATTGTGTCTCCCAGAATGAAAGTGATGGAGATACCGGGCATAAAACAATTTCGCCGGAACATATCAATAGTTCCGGCGAGCTGTATGTTATTTCAGTAATCTGATTTATAGTCCTAGTCCTCCAATCTCAAAGGGCATTTCTTCTGACCGGTAACCTTGTCGATGTAACAACCGTTTTCATCCTTCTCCAAAGGAGCTGTTTGTCCGCCGGTTACTTCTTCCAACTGATCCTCAGTAAGTTTTTTCAATTCTTTTTTCTGTTTCATGGCACTTGATATTTTGTTAGTTCTATACATTAATTCCACTAGCATCAGGCCTTGTTCTGAGCGCACACGCCTCCTCCTATGTAATGATACCCATTTTCACAGTAGCACATATCGTGGAATTCGTATTGGTGCGGGCCCTTGCAATCACCGCCAATAGTCTCTACTCCACCTGTTACTTTTCCAAGCTCCTCCTCTGAGAGAGCTGTTAATTGTTTTTTCTGTTCCATAATATTTCCAATAAGTTAATTCCGTTTCAACAACAAAGATAACCAACATTGGCCAGAATATCAAGTCACCTCAATTCTGTTGAACTACGTCCAATTACCAGCCGAAGTGTTATATTCGCATTTAAAGGCAGATGGGAAGCAGCATAGTCGAGAATTCATTAGTGGCTTTGTCC
>JAZRWT010000191.1:0-13998 GCA_045599845.1 Candidatus Egerieisoma sp.
GACATAAATGAGAGCTCTGAAACCTGCTGCTTCCTGGAACTGGCCGTCAAGGTTAAAACGGTGAGCTTTCGAGTCCTCTGATGAGGCCTATTTTTCTTTTGAAAAATTTAGAATTATTAATAAATTTGCAAATCAATGTAATTGTTATGGTTAAGAAATTTTTATTAGTTGCTTTGGTTTGCGTGCTTGCAGGCTCATGTTGCTCAAATGGTCCTGAAAAGACAATTGAGAAGTTCAATCAGATTGCAAAGGATGTCAAGGCGGCTTTTGCTCCGGACAGCCGTGATAATACTTTTGTTGTGAGAATTGAAACGGATGATGATGGCGAATGGGAAATTGAAGGATATACAACAGTCCCAGCTGCAAAGGATTCTTTGATACAGGCTCTCAAGTTGAACAAGATTGAAGCAGAGGTTGATATAGATATCATACCGGATGCAGAAGACCTCGATGGCAAGGTATATGCTGTTGCATCACAGTCCGTGATAAATTTCAGGACAGATGGTGATTATGCAGCGGAAGCTGCAACACAGTGCCTTATGGGTGCTCCTCTCAAGGTTCTGATGGAGGATGATGGATGGACATTGGCTGTAACACCTGAAGGTTATCATGCGTGGGTTTCTTCTTCAACAATAGCACGCATGAGCGCAGAGGAGTTTGCTGCTTATACCGCTGCTCCAAAAGTGGTTCTCGTTGTAAAATATGCAGACGTGAAGGAATCAGCATCTGAAACTTCAATGCAGGTTTGTGACGCAGTTTGGGGTGACATTCTTCTTGACCTTGGCAAAGCAGGAAATTGGTGGAAAGTAGGTCTTGCAGACGGCAGGACAGGTTATCTTCCTGCAAACACCGTTCAGGAATTCGAGGATTGGGTTGCCAGCCGCAATGCCACTCCTGAAAATCTGATAGCTACAGCAAAGACCCTTATAGGCATTCCATATATGTGGGCTGCAACTTCAGTCAAGGCCATGGACTGCAGCGGATTTACCAAATATGTCTACTATCTCAACGGAATAGTCCTCAGAAGGGATACATCTCAACAGTGCAAGACCGGTGATGACATTGATATTGATAAATATAGCGTTGACAGCGTATATACAAGGGAAGCTCTGGCCAACCTGCAGATGGGCGACCTGATTTTCTTTGGCAGGAACAGGGACAGGATTTCACATGTTGGAATGTATATAGGAAATGGTATTTTCATTCACGAGGCAGGCAGGGTTCATATAAGTTCCCTCATTCCTGAAGATGAAAATTATTACAAAGGTTCAGTAAGACTCAGAAGAGCTTGCAGAATCGTAGGCAATGTTGATTGCGGAAAGAATATATGGTCTGTGAATGAACTTTACACCAAGAATCCAGCAATCTGGGGCGAATAACAAAAATTGGATATTTCTATTAAAATTCTAGATTTATATGGCAAATTTAAGAAGCGCTAAAAAAGACGTTATCTTTTTCATGAATGAGGTAATCTCTGATTGTTATATGTTCATGTGCATTCATCCTGAAAAGAATCAGGAAGAGGCAGCAAAAATCATCGATGAGGCAATGGCACTTGGTGATAACCTTTTCGAACAGATAAACAACTATCCAAGCGCACCTGCAAAGGCATTGAAGGATGCAAATCTAAGGAAAGAGTACAGGAAACAGGTCAAGGCTCATTTTGCTCAAATAAATGGCAAGCTGCTCAGCGTAACAGATGAACTGTTTGACAGACTCAGCAATCTTACAAAATAATTGCTTCTTGAAGAATGGCACAGCTCTATCAGCACAAAGTGATAGGCCGGGTTTTTCTTAAAAGAAGAATCAATGCAAGGAAAATAACGGTCACATTGATACCTGAAGGTGTAAGTGTGACCATTCCTTTTTTGTGTCCTATGTACGTTGTCAAACGCTTCCTTGATGAAAACGCCAAACAAATTTGGGACGCCTATGTGAAGTTTGCGTGGAATCATAAGCTTGAGCAGGAAAGGAAAGAGAGGAAAAGGTTGGCAAAAGAAAAGGCTTTGGAAGAAACTGCCGGTCTTGAGACATACGGAGGTGCATCGTTGGGAGAAACGGAAGGGAACGGTTCTTCCAGAAAGATTTTCAGTTATGTTACTCCTTATTCAGAACTTACAGCGGAGGATCTGCGCTTGATTCGGAATACTGCCAGGAAACTGCTGAAGGAAAGAATTGACTGGCATGTGGAGAGAATGAACAGAACCATCGTGGTGGAAAAAAACGGAGAAGTTGTGAAAAATGCCTTTTCCTACAATGGCTTTGCCATAAAAGACAACAGCTCCAATCTCGGAAGTTGCTCATATATGCGCAATGTAAACTTGAACATGCACTTGATAAGGCTTCCTAAATATCTGTGTGACTATGTGATTGTTCATGAATTGTGTCATTTGGTGTATATGAATCACAGTAAGGAATTCTATGACCTGCTGTCAAAGTCCTTAGGGATGGATGCTTACAAATGCCGCAAGGAACTTCATAAACTCGAGTCGCGCTTCCATTTTCTTAAAGGAAGCAATAATTTGCAGTGAATTATTGCAAATTGAACAAAAAGGTATATCTTTGCAGTCCCTTGTGGACAAGGGTATTATTAATTATTAACAAATTCTTGGCATTATGGCAGAGTATCTATCACCTGACAAAAAGCAAGAGATTTTCGTAAAATACGGAAAGTCTAATACAGACACTGGCTCAGCAGAAAGCCAGATTGCTTTATTTTCCTACCGTATCAATCATTTGTCAAACCATGTAAGAGGCAACAAGAAGGACTACAATACACAGAGAGCTCTTCTTAGACTCGTTGGTAAAAGACGCAGACTCCTTGATTATCTCAAGGAAACTGACATTGAGAGATACAGAAATATTGTAAAGGCCCTCGGTCTTAGGAAATAATTTCTTCTTAATAGGAAAAGTCAAAAATGACCATCCACATGGCGGGTGGTCATTAATTTTAAGAATATGATACTTGATTCAGTAAAAAGTTTTGAAAGATATCAGAGTTTCCACAGGAACTTTGACAAGGTGTATGAATATATCCGCACCAACAATATGGAAGCCATGAAGGATGGCTTGTATGAAATTTCCGGCAAGGATGTTTATGTTACCATCTCAAGCGGGGAACTAAGAGGCGATACAGCTCCAATGGAGGTTCACGATTCATACATAGACATACACGTTGTCCTTGAAGGTATTGAAACTTACGGAATAAAGGACCGCTCGAAATGCATTGAAGACGATGCCAAGTATGACGATGAAAAAGACATTGCCTTTATTGTGAACGACATGCCGGAAAACTATGTGAGTGTTGGTCAGGGGAATTTTGTTGCAATATTCCCAACGGATGCTCACGCTCCGCTCCTTGGTTCAGGCAACGTGCGCAAAGCGGTTTTCAAAGTTAAAGTATTTGACATTGTTGACAGCAAGAAAGTCTGATGACCTCAAGATACAATACATTCGTAGGTTTCTTCAAGCGGAAATATGGCTGCCGGCTTCAAAAAATTGTTATTGATGCCGGCTTTACTTGTCCTAACAGGGATGGCAGCAAAGGAATCGGCGGTTGCACATATTGCAACAATGACGCTTTCCATCCCTCATACAGCACACCGGACAAGTCGATAGCCAGGCAGATTGAGGAAGGCATAGAGTTCCATAAGGGACGTTACAGGAACTGCAATGATTTTCTGGCTTATTTCCAGCCGTATTCAAACACCTACGCCAGTCTCGAAACTTTGAAGGATATTTATGAACAGGCCCTGGTTCATCCTCAGGTCCGCGGCATAGTAATAGGTACCCGTCCGGATTGCATTGATGAGGAAAAGCTGGATTATCTGGCAAACCTTGCCCAGGAGAAGATTGTCATAATCGAGTACGGAATAGAAAGCTGCTACAATACCACTTTGGAGCGAATCAACAGACATCACATTTTTGAACAGGCCGTTTCTGCCGTTGAGCAGACTCACAGGCGTGGCATCCAGTGCGGAGCCCATTTTATCCTGGGCCTCCCTGGAGAAAGCAGGGAGATGATGCTCAATGCTGTTGATAAAATCAATTCACTGGCGATAGACAGCTTGAAATTCCATCAGCTTCAAATCATTAAAGGAACGGCAATGGAGAGAGAGCATGATGCAGTCCCTTCCGATTTCGTACACTTCACCCTTGAGGAATACATTGATTTCTTCATTGACATACTCGAGAGGCTCAGACCTGATTTTTATATTGAACGATTTGCAGGCGAAGTTCCGCCGCGTTTTGTCCGCAGCACGCCGTGGGGCCTTATTAGAAATACAGAACTTCTGCATTTGCTTGAAAACAGATTGGAACAAAGAAATACTTTTCAAGGGAAACTGTACAGCCGGCATTAGTCTTTGTATAATATTTTTTTTACATTTGTAGATTATAAACTTTCGTATATGCAGCAATTATCAGAGAGAATAGCATTTGAAGGATTGACATTTGACGATGTATTGCTCGTTCCTGCAAGGAGCGAGGTCCTTCCAAGAGACGTTGATGTAAGTACCCGTTTTTCAAGGAACATAGTCCTGCAATCACCTGTTGTATCGGCGGCAATGGATACCGTTACCGAATCTGAAATGGCAATAGCCATGGCAAGGGCCGGTGGTATTGGCGTGATACACAAGAATATGCCTATTGAGCAGCAGATGGCTCACGTTAGAAAGGTAAAGAGAGCGGAGAACGGAATGATATACAATCCTGTTACAATCAAGGGCGATGCCCGGGTTGCCGATGCTCTCAAACTGATGAGCGAAAACCATATAGGTGGCATTCCGGTTGTTGACAATGCCAACTATCTCGTTGGAATAGTTACCAACAGGGATCTCAGGTTTGTAACGGATGTCAAGACCCGTATTGCCGAAGTCATGACCAAGGAAAATCTTGTTACAGTGAAGAGCGGTATGGATCTTGCACACGCAACAGCGTTGCTCCAGCAATACAGGATAGAAAAGCTTCCGGTTGTTGATCAATACGGACATCTGGAAGGACTCATAACATATAAGGACATTACAAAGGTCAAGGATAATCCTAAGGCCAGCAAAGACTCGAAGGGCAGGTTGATGACCGCCGCCGCTGTTGGAGTAGGTGTGGATTCAATTGCAAAAGTTGAGAAGTTGGTTTCTGAAGATGTTGACGCCGTTGTTGTTGATACAGCTCACGGGCATTCAGTATATGTTCTTAGGATTATCAAGGCAATAAAGGACGCCTTCCCTCATTTGGACGTAATTGCAGGCAATATTGCAACAGGAGAAGCTGCCCGAGCTCTTGCGGAATGCGGTGTTGATGGAGTGAAAGTTGGCATAGGCCCTGGTTCAATCTGCACAACCAGAGTTGTAGCAGGGGTTGGAGTTCCTCAGCTTACAGCCATAATGCTGGCGTCCGAGGCATTGAAAGGCAAAGGCATTCCAATCATTGCCGATGGTGGAATACGTTATTCAGGTGATGTAGTAAAGGCACTTGCAGCAGGTGCAAATACAATTATGGCAGGATCTTTGTTTGCAGGAGTTGAGGAGTCACCGGGTGAAACCATTATCCTTAATGGAAGGAAGTTCAAGTCATATCGCGGAATGGGATCTCTGGAAGCCATGCAGAAAGGTTCGAAGGACAGATATTTCCAGGATATGGAAGACGATGTGAAAAAGCTTGTTCCTGAGGGTATTGTTGCTCAGGTTCCATACAAGGGTATGTTGTCCGAGGTGGTATATCAGCTGGTTGGCGGTTTGAGAGCCGGTATGGGATATTGCGGTGCAGCTACAATACCTGCTTTGCAGACAGCAAAATTCGTAAGAATAACTTCTGCCGGCATAATTGAGAACCACCCTCATGACGTAACAATTACAAGGGAGGCTCCTAACTACAGCAGGTAAGCCTGTTGCATTATGATTAACAGATTCTTTATTTATTGTAAAAATGAAGCTTATAAAGAGTTTTTTGGTTTTTCTGTTATTGTCATCAGTTTTCAGCCTGAATGCTCAGACTTATGATAATGGCTTGATAGACAAAACAATAGCGGTTGTTGGCAACGAGGCCATTCTTTTGTCACAATTGGAGTCCGAGGTGCAGATGATGCTCGCCCAGGGTGTTATTTCAACCAAGAACGTAAGATGTGAGATTCTGGAGAATCTGTTGAAACAGAAATTGTTCCTCATACAGTCAAAGCTTGATTCGCTTAAAGTCAACGAAGACAATGTTGAGCTTGAACTTCAGGACAGACTGAACAACGCTCTCACAGCCCTGGGCGGTGAGAAGGAACTTGAGCAGTACTTCAACAAGCCTATGCATAAACTCAGGGCAGAGTGGAGGGAAACATTGCGCGAAACATCGCTTACACAACAGATGCAGCAGAAGGTGGTTTCCGATGCAGGTACACTTACCCCAAGTCAGGTTGAACGCTTTTATAAAAGGATTGACAAGGATTCCCTTCCTATAATATCAACACAGTATCAGTTGAGCCAGATTGTCCTGTATCCATCAAAGGCGGAGGCAGGAATGATTGCAAAGGAGAGGCTTCTCGAGTTCAGGAACAGAATCCTCAATGGCGAGCGTTTCTCAACACTGGCAACCATTTATTCACAGGATCCCGGAAGTGCTTCAAGGGGAGGCGAGTTGAGAATGGCTCCCAAGTCCTTGTACTGGCCTGCGTTTTCAGATGCAGCAATGGCTCTCAAGCCAGGACAGATATCCCAGGTGGTTGAAACTCCGGATGGCTTTCATATCATTCAAATGATAGAGCGCAACGGAGACATGTTCAATGCGCGGCACATCCTTATCAAGCCGGAATATACTTCCGTAGACAGAAACAAGGCTTTCAAGACTCTCGATAGTTTGAAGACACTCATACTGGCCGACAGCATAACATTTGAAAGAGCTGCATTCCAGCATTCATTCGAAGGCAAGTCCGCCATGAACCATGGGATTATGATTGACGAGAACACCGGCGCCAGCTTTTTTGAAAAGGACCAGCTAAAGCCTGCGGATTACAATGCTGTAAAGGATTTGAAGGAAGGCGAGATATCCAGTCCTTTCGAATCTTTGGACAATGAGGGCAGAGGCAATGTAATTTATAAGATTATCCGTTTGGAGAAGATACTCCCATCGCACGTGGCGAACATTAAGGATGATTTCATGGTTGTGCAGAATGTGGCGAACGGGGACCTTGCTCAGAAGGCAATCGATAAATTCATATCCGAGAAGCAGGTGGAGAACTATATTTATGTAGATGATTTGTTCAAAAATTGCCAATTCAATTCTCAAGGATGGATAAAATAAGGCTGGTCATCTTATTGTTGCTGACATCTGTCCCGCTATTCCTT
This sequence comes from Candidatus Egerieisoma sp., assembly GCA_045599845.1. Classification (GTDB taxonomy): domain Bacteria; phylum Bacteroidota; class Bacteroidia; order Bacteroidales; family UBA932; genus Egerieousia. Next base: position 7,326 of record JAZRWT010000191.1, read on the forward strand.
TCCGCTCAGGAAAATAAAGACAGGGATTCATTGGTCACTCTCATATATGCGTCTTCGGCGCATCTGGAGGAAATCAACGGTATTAACTATAGGAAAATAATCGGACCTGCCAGGTTTCTGCATAACAACACATATCTTGACTGTGATTCTGCTTGCTGGAATGTGAATCTCAATGAGATTGACGCTGTTGGCAATGTTCAGGTCATGCAGGAGAAGACATGTCTTGTGGGAGAGCGCATGAAATACCGAATAGATGCCAATATGGTTGAAGTAAGGGGCAACCTTGTGTCTCTTTTCGACAAGGACGGCAATGTGCTCAACACAAGTTTCCTTGATTACAATACAAAGGACAGCGTAGGCGTTTTCTATTCCGGAGGCGCAATGACCAACAAGGACGGTGCCATTATTGAAAGTCTGGACGGCAGATATGAATCTGCATTGAATCTTTTTTCATTCTCCAACCATGTGGCTGCTTTCACAGATTCCACAATAGTGAAGTCTTCCGAAATTAAATACGAGACCAAGACAAGGAGAATCCTGCTTGGCAGTGGTACAACAGCCTGGAACGCAGAAAATGTAGTTTGTACCAATGACGGATTCATTGAACGTGACAGCAGTGTACTGCATCTTACCCGCGATGGGTATGTGATGACACCTGAAAGGGAACTGTGGGCAGACAATATAGTCTATTGGTCAAAAAAGGACGAAGCAGAACTGAAGGATAACATACAGATAACGGACACCACGCAGTCTGCCATAGTATTTGCAGATCATGCTTTATACAAAAAGAAGCCGTTTGATGTGCTGCTTACTAGAAAACCATCCCTGCTTTCATACATGAAGGAAGGCCAGGCGCTTGATACGGCATATATTTCATCCGATACGATTCACCTCTATGCTATTGAAAGGTATGCAGTTGACAGTGCACTTGCTGCCATGGCCGTTGAAAGAAGGGAACTTGCAATGAAAGATCCTGTGGCTGATGTTGAGAAGGAGTCCGCCAAACAGCATGAGGCATACAAGGCGGCGCTCAAGCGCCTGAAAACGCCACCGGGCCCGAAGCCTGTTGCAAAGGACACAAGTTCAGTGGACAATGACAACAAACTTTTCAAGGACATGTCATCGGACATGTTGGAAAATGCGCCGGATGGCAATCTGCCGGAGGCAGGACTGGATTCCACAAAGGTGTCAACGCCGCTTGATTCCACGATAGCGGAAGTGCCGCTCGACTCAACAAAAATAATGTTCATAGATGCCTGGCACAATGTAAGGATGTTCAAGTCCAATGTTCAAGGAAAATGTGATTCACTTGTATATACGGGAATAGATTCCATAGCAAGATTGTACAAGGACCCTGTTCTCTGGAGCGAGGACAAACACCAGCTTACATCGGACAGCATGCAGATAGTCTTCGAGAACAGAAAACTTCTCAAGGCCAATATGCTTTCAAACGCTTTCATAGCTTCCATGGAGGACAGCACGCATTTCAATCAGATAAAGGGTACGGAAATGGTAGGCTTTTTCAAGGATAATGACATTGTACGTTTCGATGCCCTTGGTGGAGCTTCATTGAATGCTTATCTGCGTGAGGACTCACTCATTACCATAATGAACCAGAAGGAAGCAAAGATGATAAGCGCAAGACTCAAGAATAGAAAGGTCCAGAGAATCAAGTACATTGAAAAGATAACCAACAATGCTCTTCCTGTTTATAACCTGTCTGAGGAAGACCAGACCTTGCGCGGCTTCTCCTGGCAGGATGAATTGAGGCCAAAGGACCGCAGCGAAGTATGTGACAGAATACTCCGTGAATCAGCCAGACAACATGTTTGTTATATTTCGTTGCCAGGGTTCCAATATACTAAAAGATATTTCCCAAGTCAATATGAGAATATAAGGCCGTTGCTTCCAATCGTTGGGTCTTCAATGGAGGAAGAACTTGTTGAATTCACCATTGATTCAACTGCCGGCATTCTGGAGTAATTCCCGTCATTTCTCCCGAACCTATTGTTTTTTACAAAATTTTATTAACTTTGTATGCTTACCATATTGTGTAAACACGGAAGCGTAAATAAATTGAAATTTATAACCAAACCTAGTTATTAACTTAAATTATTTCTATGAAAAAATTCGTGCTTGTTGCGCTCGCAGTTCTCACAACTGTGATTTCTTATGCGCAAACAACCATTACCGGTAAGGTAGTTTCCGGTGATGATGGAAGCCCAGTTTCGTACGCAAATGTTATGGTTGAGGGTACCAAGACATTGGTATTCACAGACGATGACGGTAAGTATGAAATCAAGGCCCCTGCTGATGCAGTTCTGGTATTCTCACAGATGGGATTCACCACACAGAGCATTGCAGTAAATGGAAAGAGCGTTATCAACGTAACTCTTCAGACCGAAACCGAGCTGCTTGACGACGTTATGGTTGTAGCTTACGGAACAGTTAAGAAAGGTTCCTATTCAGGTTCCGCTTCTGTTGTGAAAGAGGCTGCTCTCAAGGATGCTCCTGTAGTAAACTTCGAGCAGGTTCTTGCAGGTAAGGCTCCTGGTGTTCAGGTAGGTTCCTATTCAGGCCAGCCTGGTGCCGAGGCAGACATCAGCATCCGTGGTTACGGTTCATTCAACGCAGGCAACCAGCCTCTGTATGTTATCGACGGTATCGCAGCCACCACAGGTGACTGGTCATCAGGTAACATGTCAACCAGTTCAATGAACTTCCTTAACCCTTCAGACATCGAGTCAATCACCATTCTTAAGGATGCCGCTGCAGCTTCACTCTACGGTTCACGTGCATCAAACGGTGTAATCCTCATCACAACCAAGAAAGGTAAGAACGGTCAGATGGTTTCAAACTTCAAGGCAAGCGTTGGCTTCTCTTACTTTGCATACAACAACTACCCTGTTGCTTCAGACGAGGATCAGGAGTGGATGCATTACACCGCTTGGTATAATTATGGTATGAGATATCCTGATGAGTGGGAAGGGGACTATTCTTCAGCTCAGGAGTATGCTCAGGCAAGGGTTAACAGGTACTATCCTGCAAGAGACGAGAGCAAGTACATCTACAAGGACTGGGAGGATGTTCTTTTCCACGTTGGTGTTTCACAGGATTACGAGTACAACATTTCCGGTGGTTCAGACAAGGCAAGGGTTTATGCTTCCGTTGCTTACAAGGATCAGCAGGGTGTTGTGAGAATTGACTACCTCAAGAGATTCTCAACAACCGTGAACCTCGACGCTCAGGTTAACAAACATATCAAGGTTGGAGGTAACTTCCAGTACTCTTGGCAGTATCAGACAGGTCACCAGGACGGTCAGTCATCAAAGGACAACCCATTCTATCAGTGGAAGGTAATTCTCAACGAAAGATGGCCATACAAGTACAAAGACACAGGCGAGCTTTATAATGAGCCTTGGAACTCTTCATTCCAGACCAGAAACCCTACGGTTACCTATGACGCACAGCTCAATGACTGCGAGCAGAACCGTCTTTTGCTCAAAGGCTGGATTGAGGCAACTCCTATTGAGAGCGTTAAGATCAAATCCACAGTCAGCAGCGACTGGTTGAACGAGGTTGATAAATTCTGCTGGTTCTACGGTCACCCTAACTTCGGTGCATACGGTGAGGGTTATGCTTCAGACCGTATCAGGAACGTGAACAAGGTAGTAAGCTCAACAACAGCAACATTCGACAAGACTTTCAACGGCAAGCATCACGTAAACGTTCTTGCAGGTTGGGAGGCAGAAAGAGAAATGTTCAAATATACCAGAGCAAGCCAGACAGACTTCTCATACATGGGTGCAAAAGAGTCAGTTCTTGCAGCAACAAACAAGGACGGTTATTCATACAGACGTAACACCACAATGCTTTCATTGCTCGGTAGCGCAAGTTATGATTACGATTCAAGATATTACATTACAGGTACTTTCAGACGTGATGCTTCCTCAAGACTTGCAAAGGAAACACGTTGGGGTAACTTCTGGTCAGTATCTGCTTCATGGAGATTCTCAAACGAGGCATTCCTCAAGGATGCTGAATGGTTGAACGATGCAAAACTCAGGGCTTCTTACGGTACCAGCGGTACACTCCCTTCAGATCATTATGGATATATGGCTCTGTATGATTTCACCAACTATGGTGATTCAGGTGCAAGCTATCCTTACAACCTTGCAAATACAGACCTTACCTGGGAGAAGAACAAGAACTGGAACGTAGCTCTCGACGCAACAATCTTTGACAGATACACAATCGGCATCGAATACTATGAGAAGAAAACCACAGACCTTCTCCTTGACGCAAAGATACCTTCTATCACAGGTTTCACATCAACTCTTACAAACATTGGTTCAATGAGAAACAGAGGTCTTGAGGTATCATTAAACGTTGACATTCTCAAGAGCAAGGACTGGGATCTTTCAGTTGGTGCAAACCTCTCAACAGTTAAGAACAAAGTCCTTTCACTTGCAGAAGAGGGAGAGTACCAGACAGACGGTTACTCACATATCTGGAGAGCAGGATATTGCTTCTACCAGTATTACACAAGGAACTTCCTTGGAGTTGATCCTGCTACAGGTACTGCAATGTTTGCCAAAGGTGGTCTCTATCAGAAAGGCACAACCTTGTCAAGGGACATCATGGATAAGAACGGAAAAACAATCCCTGCAGGTACGGTACTTACAGAGGATATGGGTGACTATACTCCGGTTGACGACGTTCAGGATGCAAGCAGCATGGTAATTGACGGCAAGACATCAATTCCAAAGGTATTCGGTGGTTTCAACGCTGACTTCCGCTGGAAGAACCTCCAGTTCTCAATGGCTTGGTCTTATTCATTCGGAAGATATATCTGGGACTGTGCAGTTGACCAGATGGAGAGTGACGGATACTATTTCTCACATAGGAACATTTCTACCAGACAGACCAACATGTGGACTCCTGAGAACACCAACACTTCAGTTCCTATCCGTGTAGCTGATATCGGTTCAGGTTACTACAACTCAACACGTATGATTAAGAACGCAGATTACGTAAGACTCAAGAATGCCACCATTTCTTACAATCTCCCTAAGAATATTGTAAACAAGATCAACTTGACCAATGTGCGTTTCTATGTATCAGGATCCAACCTGCTGACATTCTCAGGTCTTAACGTTGACCCTGAAATTGCAAACCATGGTGAGACCAACTTCGTGATGCCTCCTTTGAGAACTTATTCACTCGGTTTGGAGGTTAGTTTCTAATTAATCAATTAATAATTTTGAACAATGAAAAAGTTTATTTATAGCATTTTCGTAATCACTGCATTGGTTGGAGGTCTTTGTTCTTGCAATTCAAGTTTCCTTGATACCAAGCCAACTGATTCCGTACCTGCTTCCGAAGCGTTGACAAACGTTGCCGATGCCGGCGTTGCTTGCAACGGTCTGTACACACCGTTCAAGTATTACACCATGTACAGCACATATTTTGCTGTTCTGGGTGATATGCGTTCCGATGTACTTTATCCTGCAAAGAACAACCAGGGTTTCAAGACCGTTTACAATCTTCAGTTCGATAAAGTTCAGAACACATACTTCGGTTCCATCTGGATGGGTTATTATGAAGTAATCAACAGATGTAACACTTATCTTGAGAACATAGGACCTCTCTATGAGAGTTCATCTGCAAAAGACAAAGTTGTCATTGACGATTACATTGGCCAGTGCTATGCAGTAAGAGGTCTTTGCTATTTTGATCTCGCACGTTTCTACGGCTATCCTTACTTGAAGGACAATGGTGCATCGCTCGGTGCAGTCATCGTTGACAAGACCATTTCTGCATCAGAGGCCAAGGAAATGACCCGTACAACAGTTGCACAGACTTACCAGCAAGCTATTGCTGATTTTGGTGAGGCTGTTGGAAGACTTTCAAAAGACAAGAATTCAGGCCATTTCAATTACTGGGCTGCAAAAGCAATGCTTGCTAAAATTCAGTTGTACATGGGCGACAATAACGGAGCATTGGCAAACTGTGAGGAGGTAATCAATACAGGTGTATATTCTCTCGTTTCAAGGGAAGGCTACATTGATTACTGGGGACACGAGAACCAGCCTGAGACTGTTCTTGAATTCCTCGTATCACTCAAGGGTGACATTGATGATGATGGTGGTTTCTATACAATCTATCAAGACCTTCACTTCAGCAAGAACAACGAAGACAATGACGGTCACTGCATAGTTCCTACCAAGAAGTACAGGGAATCACTTGGTGAAAATGATATCAGGCGTACAATGTTGCAGGAGTACATTCTCACAGGTCCAGAAGGTGATTATGTTCAGGAAATCTGGTTGAACAAATTCCCTGGAAACCTCGACAAGGGCTTCACATTCAGAAGGAACAATGCCAAGGTTCTGCGTATGAGCGACGTTTATCTCATGGCAGCTGAGGCTGCCTTGAAGTCAGGTTCAACAGGCAAGGCTGCTGATTATCTCTATGAGGTTGCTAGCAGAAGAGATCTGGATGCACAGAAGTTGGCTAACCCTACTTTGGACGATATCCTTCTTGAGCGCTTCAAGGAGTTCCCTGCAGAGGGTCAGAGATTCTTTGACGTACTTAGAAACGGCAAGGCTATTACCCACGATATTACTTACGACAAGGAAGACATAGTAGCTCGCGCCTATCCTTCTGTTGA
>JAZRWT010000192.1:0-2657 GCA_045599845.1 Candidatus Egerieisoma sp.
CGGCATCAAACAGTCTCCCGAATATCCCTTCTCGGAATATCTCGGGCGGAGTTTCACATTCTGCCATCCGCTTCATAACTACAGCGAACTTGTCCAGAAAACAGCTGCTATAGTCCAAGTCCTCAACGCTCCCGGCAAATTTAGGCAGTTCTATGAAGATTTGCAACAGTTTGTCGTGCAGCACACTGGTGTATTCGGAGTCAATGTCACACATCGCCAGCCGCACAGGTGAATGCCCTACATTGCCGAATACCGTTTCACCGGCTATCACTATAAGATAGGTTCTGTTTGCAGTGTAACCCTTCCTCTTTGAATACAGGTAGTTCTCTATTATTGAGGAGGCGGAATACACCAGCGTGCGGTCTAAAAAGGACTCGGTCACGCAGTTCTGCATCTCAACTATGATGCGTGTGCCATCCTCGCATCTGCAATAAACGTCGAACACCACCCTGCGCTTCTTGCTTGATGGCAGAATCACCTCGGTGTTCAGATATTCCAATCCTACAATCACCCTGTCTGTAATAACCTCGTTAAGAAAGCCTATAAGCAGGTCCTTGTTCATTTCGGTCCCGAAAAGACGCTTGAAGCCCCAATCAGAGGTTGGAATTATGTACCTCTGATTCTCGCTGTAATACAATTTCTCCATAGTCAATACATTTTGTTAAACGATACAGTGTTGCACAAATGTATTGGATGGTGCCGGGAACGGACTGCTGAAACAGCAAAACTTTTTGAATTGTTCGGAAAATGTGTTTCAGGAAATTAATTGCAGAAAATCTTTCGCCGGAGCTGCTTTAGACTTACTCCGCCATGCTATTCAGACTTAGTTGTGATTGTGGACAAGAATAGCTTTAATAATATTTTTGAGATTCTGCATTACAAGTTCCTTGAGCCATTGGAGAGGGGAGTTGGTCCATCGCTGTGGATGGGTGGTAATGTAGATTGTGCTTATATTCTGTGGAATTTTGCCTGATTTGATTCCTATGATAATGTCATTTGTAGAGTGAAAGATGAGACCTTGTTCCTGCCATTTTTCCTGCCACCCTGGAATCTTGTCACGGACGCTGACTTTCCAGCCATCCCATCGGCGGCCGGTATCGGTAAGGTAGAGAGCGTGGGTGAAGTCGGTATCAAGGTATGGCTCATAGTTTATGTCAAGGATTCTGTAGTCGTATTTCTTCCATAGGTCCCTGCTGTCCCATTTGGAGCGTGGTGATCCGTGCATGCAGATTTTGCTGACAGGTGCCAGTTGACGCAGTGCGTTGAGATTCTTTTTAAAATCTTCCCAAGCTGCTTCCTTATTGCCGTTACATGTTGTGAGGCATTCGTAATGGTAGCCTATTTCGTGTCCGAGCGCGGATATTTCTTTTATGATGCTTTCGTTCCAACTTTCCGGAACCGCTCTGAAATAATAAGTTGCCTGCAATCCTAACTGTGTCTCCAGACGTGCAGTAGCCAGCGAGTTTTCTGGCTTCAGGTCAACATCGTGCCTGAGAATGAAAGTCTTGCCGCTTGATTTGAAAGCTTGCAGTAGTTCGGAATATCGGTTCAGTGTAAAGTCCATTTTTATTTTGTTATGCACACTCCTGCAAAGTTAAGGCAAACTAATCAGAAATCTATATGTTCCTGGACTCACTTTTTGCATTTCTATCTTGCCGGCGGAAAACTTGGTTCATGCGCAAAGCATGCTTGCAATGCTTTGTGCATGCTAGCCTTGAAAAGGCTTTATAAACAATTCCTTTTTTCTGTTTCTCAACGTTTCCTCGTTTCATGCCGCCACTTCAAAACGCTCCCACTGCCATTTGGTCAAGTTTCAGGTCCAAAACGTGACCGTTTGCCACTTCCACTGCCTATTTGGTCACGTTTATGCCCTCAAACGTGACCGTTTGCCATTTCCACTGCCTATTTGGTCAAGTTTCAGGCCCAAAACGTGACTGTTTGGTGATTCTCCTGCCTGTTTGGTCAAGTTTATGCCCTCAAATGTGACCGTTTGCCAATCTGCTGCCCATTTGGTCAAATCCTTCCTGAAATCTTGACTATCCAGCGTTTTGTTGCTCGTTGGTCTCGTGTCAAACCCATAAGATCTTGACCGTTGTTGGTCTTCGGTTATTTTTGGGGCACCGCAGGCTCGCAGAACGGGGCTCGCCTGCTACAGCTGCCGAGTCCGCCAGAGTTTTTTGGCTCTGGCGGGCTCGTTGCTGTTGCCAGCAACAATTTTGTTGCGCCTATGCCCAAAATGTGATTAGAAATGCTTCGGAACGTCCATTTTTGAGTGCAGAATTCTCACTATACGTACCTTATTTTGCCTAATGATACGATAAAAGATTATATGACGTCCACTTATGACACCACGTAAATCCGGGCCACACATTCATAACTACGTCCGATTGCCTCTGGGTTAGAAGCAATCTGTTCGCATTTGTCAATTATGTCATTGTAATAGCGTATTGCCTGTTTCTCGGACCATTTTTCTACTGTGTACTCCCATATTTCTTTCCAGTTGAAATCCAAATAAAAATGGATCTCGATTTATTAGTTAAACATTTATATTCTTTATAATCAACATCTTATCGATGTGTATATTTTTGTCATTCTTCGATAGGGGTGTGTGAAACCCCAGCGACCTCTTGTGAAGGTCGGGATTTAGAACCCGTAAA
>JAZRWT010000193.1:0-2932 GCA_045599845.1 Candidatus Egerieisoma sp.
AGGAAGTTCCACCATTCCGTATGACAGATGGTATATATTGTCTGACCAGGCGAATCCCAGTTTCTTGAGTATGAGCTTGAGCACCTGGAAATGGTAGTTCTGCTCATTTCCTACAACATATATGTGCTCATCAAGTTTATATTCGTCAAAACGCTGCTTTGCAGTTCCAAGATCCTGAGTCATATATACCGATGTACCATCGCCACGTAGGAGAAGTTTGGAGTCAAGGCCGTCTGCCTGCATGTCGCACCATACTGAGTTATCATCCCTGCGTACGAAAATGCCTTTGTCAAGTCCTTCCTGTACAAGTGCCTTGCCATTGAGGTAAGTCTGTGACTCATAGTAGGTCCTGTCGAATTCAATGCCAAGACGCTTGTATGTTTTGCCGAATCCGTCGTAAACCCAGCCATTCATCATTGTCCAAAGGGAGCGTATGTCTGCATCGCCCTGCTCCCATTTGAGTAGCATGGCCTGTGCCTCCTTGAGAATAGGTGCCTTCTTCTCCGCCTCTTCCTCAGGAATGTTCTCGGCTGCAGCTATTTCCTTGGTCTGGGCCTTGAGAGCATTTGAGAAGGCAACATAATAATTGCCAACCAGATGGTCTCCCTTTATCCCGCTGTTTTCAGGAGTCTGGCCATTGCCCATTTCCTTCCAGGCAAGCATTGACTTGCAAATGTGAATGCCACGGTCATTAACCAGATTCACTTTTATAACCTTATGTCCGTTTGCAGCCAGAAGCCTTGCTACGGAACTTCCAAGAAGATTGTTCCTTACATGGCCCAGATGCAGAGGTTTGTTGGTATTGGGAGAACTGAACTCAACCATTATTGTTTTTCCGGTTGCAGGCATCTGTCCGAAATTGCTGTCTGAAGCAATATTTTCCAGAACGCCCTGCCAGAACGCCTTTGACAATTTAATGTTGAGGAATCCCTTGATTACATTGAAACTTTCAACCTCCGGACAGTTTGTCTTGAGATACTCGCCTATCCTGTTGGCTGTTACATCAGGTGCCTGACGTGTAATCCTGAGGAGCGGGAATGTAACGAGCGTAATGTCTCCTTCAAATTCCTTTCTCGTTTCCTGTGTCTGGAGCATATTGTCCGAGGCATCAACATTATAAATAGCTTTGAGAGCTGCGCGCGCATTCTCCAAAATAAAACTCTGAGGATTCATATTCAAACAATGTTTAATGAAGGCACAAAGGTAGCAATTAATATTATTTTTCGCTAAATTTGCCATTTCGAATAACTCAGAAAGCATAATGGAAAGTATTAGTGACTCGGTTGGAAAACTGATAATTTCAGTTTCAGATTTCGTTTGCGGATACCCGCTTTTCATTCTTTTGATTGGTGGAGGACTCTTCTTCCTCATATATTCAGGATTCGTTCCATTCAGAAAATTCGGAGCAGCTGTCAAAGCTCTTAAGAACAAGGACGATGCACCAGGACAGATAAGCTCATTCGAGGCTCTTACAAGTGCCATTGCCGCAACCATAGGCATGGGAAACATTGCCGGTGTTGCAATTGCCATTACTATGGGCGGTCCGGGAGCCATTTTCTGGATGTGGGTGAGCGCAATAGTGGGTATGGCAACAAAGTTCTTTGAGGGATCAGCAACAATCATGTTCAAGGGCACGGACTCCAATGGTGAGATTCAGGGAGGCCCTATGTACATGATTGAGAAGGGGCTTGGCATGAAATGGAAACCTATGGCAGTATTCTTTTCAGTATTCTGCCTGATAGGGACTCTGTCAATAATGCAGGCAAACCAGTTGACCGAAGCAATAACAACAGTATTCACAACTCCTGCAGGAATTGAGAACACTCCTATGCTCAGAGGCATCATTGGCCTGAGCATCTGTGCCATAGTCTCAATTGTGGTTCTTGGAGGAATAGGCAGAATAGCAAAGATATCCTCAAAGCTGGTGCCTCTGATGGTTGGTATGTACTTCCTCCTTGTCATGTGGATAATATTGACCCACCTTTCAGTGGTTCCAAGAGTATTTGCTGACATATTTGCCGGAGCCTTCTCTTTCAAGGCCGGATTCGGAGCATTCCTGGGTGTTGCTTTGATCGGAGCCAGAAGAGCTGCGCTGGTGAATGAAGCAGGTGTTGGAACAGCAAGCATGATGCACGGTGCATCAAAGAACAAGGAACCTATACGTGAAGGTCTCGTTGCCATGATAGGACCGTCTCTGGACAGCGGACTGGTATGCACCCTCACGGCGCTCGCAGTGCTTATAAGCGGTGAATATCAGGTTGGAGCAGATAACATAAAGGGACTTGAACTTGCGCTTACATCCTTTGAAAGTTCAATACCGGGATATGGAAGCATGTTCCTTATGGTAATTGTTTTCATATTCGCATTCTCAACAATGTTCTCCTATTCTTATTATGGAGTCAAATCAACAAGTTATCTTTTCGGAGCCAAATACGGAAAATACTACAACATATTCTTCCTTGCCATGATAGTTGTTGCAGCCATAATTCCTTTGAAGACAGCAGTGGGCCTTATAGATCTGGCATACGCACTCATGGCTTTCCCTACCATGATAACGCTCTTCATTCTTGCTCCAAGAATAAGGAAAGCAATGAAAATCTATTTTAAAAAACAATAAAATGAAACGCTCATTATTACTTCTGGCAGCAATTATCATTACAATGACAGCCTGTACACAGAAAAACAGCAATCCTTTCCTTTCAGAGTGGGATACTCCTTACGGCATTCCTGACTTTGACAAAATTTCCTATGAACACTACATTCCTGCAATCCAGGCAGGCATAGAGCAGCAGGAAGCTGAAATCAAGGCAATCACCGAAAATCAGGAAGCTCCTACCTTCGAGAACACCATAGCTCCACTCGAGCTTTCCGGTTCAATACTTGCACGTGTTGGCGGCGTACTTTACAATATAAGTCGGAGGCCAAGCGGTCT
>JAZRWT010000194.1:0-7276 GCA_045599845.1 Candidatus Egerieisoma sp.
CGTTCTTATAAACAATGCGGGAATAGCTCAGTTGGTAGAGCACAACCTTGCCAAGATTGGGGTCGCGAGTCCGAGTCTCGTTTCCCGCTCGACAATGTGGTCTGAATTTTGTCTGTCTTGGAAGCCCGGGTGGCGGAATTGGTAGACGCGCAGGACTTAAAATCCTGTTGACAGAAATGTCAGTACCGGTTCGATGCCGGTCTCGGGTACAAAGTTTTTGGGGATTAGCCAAGACAGAATTCTTTCTTTAATGCGGGAATAGCTCAGTTGGTAGAGCACAACCTTGCCAAGGTTGGGGTCGCGAGTCCGAGTCTCGTTTTCCGCTCAATAAAAACTCACTCAAGCAGTGGGTTTTTTTTTAAAGTTGAGTTCTTTTTTCCATAAGGTTTATTGGTGTACATTCCGGCATATATACGAGTATCGGATATATGAAGGATTGTACATGAGGCCCAGGTGGTGGAATAGGTAGACACGCGGGACTTAGACTGTTCTTTGAAATAGTTATTTGATGAGTAAAAAGTGGATGAATGGATAAATATGAATATTCCGTTTACTGGACAAGGTTGGAATGTCTAACTGAATTTTAAGCAGAATAAAAGCATTCCAGACGAAAACATATTCATAAAGAAGTCTGATTATAAATGCTCCTGGAGATTGAGGGAGCGATATAAAAAGATAACATCGATTTCGTATTGCGAAAATTGCGGTCTTAAAGAATGGCTTGGGAAAGGCATTCCTTTAGAAATTCATCATATTAATGGCAACAACATGGATAATAGGTTAGAAAATCTACAACTTCTTTGTCCAAATTGTCATGCTCAAACAAGTAATTATAGAGGAAGAGCACATTTGAGTGCACTTTCCGAAAGGAGAGATGTAGAATGTCGTAAATTCAAGGAAGCCTTAACGGGTAATGCCGATGGTAATCTTGAGCCAAGCCTCATTTTTGAGGAAGGTGCAGAGACTAGACACGACACACCTAAAGACTCATTGTCAATGGTGAAGGAATAGTCCGGACCACAAACAATATGGTGACGAAAGTCATAGTGGTAAGAAAATCCCGTGGCCCGAAAGGGCTGTACGGGTTCGATTCCCGTCCCGGGCACAAGCCGCTCTTAATCAATTGGTTAAGGGCGGTTTTTTATTGCCCGTTGTATATCTTGCGCTTGTTCTCCATATCGAGTTTGACGAATATGGCAAGGAGAATTGTGAATGACCACATTGACGAGCCTCCGTAACTGAGGAAAGGAAGCGGTATGCCAATTACCGGCAGCAATCCCATAGTCATGCCAAGGTTTATGAATACGTGCATGAATATGCAGCATGCCACACAATAGCCGTAGATCATGGCGAATTTGGAGTTTTGTTTTTCGGCGAGAATGATCAGCCTTATGATCAAGGTCATATATACGGCTATAAGCAGCAGTGAACCTACAAAACCCCATTCTTCTCCAACCGTGCAGAATATGAAGTCTGTGCTTTGTTCCGGTACGAAATTGAATTTGGTCTGGGTACCGTTCAGGAAACCTTTTCCTAACCATCCACCGGAACCTATGGCAATCTTTGACTGGAAAACGTTATAGCCTATTCCACGCAGGTCTTCCGTAATGCCCAGCAGATTCTCTATTCTTGCACGCTGATGGGCCTGCAGGATGTTCTTGAAGATCATATTTTCAGAGAACACCAATATTATTGACATGGCCAGTGATATGGCAAAATATTTTACAAAATACACTCTCTTTCTTATGCAGTTGATGTAGAGCCATAGGAAGGCCGGGATCAGAATGATGATTGCCAGCATTTCGGGACTGAACAGACCAAATATCAAATCAGGTTCATCAGCTATACTGTTGCTGCCTGCAATTATTTGTGAATCAATGGTCTTGTCTACAAACGCGAATGCGTCTATCGTTGTTCTGCTCATTTCATCAATCAAACGTGACAAAGGCTTCAGGAATGCCAGCAAAATACAGATGAAAAGATTGAAGAAATACGCCAATGACAGGTTCCTTGATGCCAGTCCCAGAATTAGCAGGTGCATGCTGAATGCGCAGACTATGGCGGCAAGAGGAGAACAGAGCATGGTAAGCACAAAAAGTAAAATCATGAGGAAGCCGAAAGAGAGGAACCACCCGCTGAGTCCCTGACGGAACAACATGAAAACGAACCCTATATAAACCAGTGCGGATCCGGTTTCTTTTTCCAATATGATGCTCGCCATTGGTAAGAGCAGGATGAGTGCTATATTTGCCGCATCCTTCATGTTTGCCAGATGGAAATTGAATTTGCTCATTGTATATGCCAGCAGCAGTGATGTACTTATCTTTGATAGCTCAGCCGGCTGGAACTTTACAGGTCCTATCTCAAACCAGGATCTGGATCCGTTCACATCTCTTCCAACGAATATGACCGCTATGAGTAACAGAAGAATAAGGACATAGAAAACCGGCGCGAACGCTTCATAAGTGTTGGGGCTGATTATATACAGTATCAATATGCCAAGCAGCAGCGATGTGCACATCCAGATGAACTGCATTCCATATTTCTGGCTTATGTCAAAAATTACAGGACTGTCAGGTTCTATTGCCGATGAATAAATGTTCAACCAGCCGAACACTATCAGGAACAAGTACGCAAAAAGCAGTATCCAATCAGGAGAAATCTTTCTATGCTGGTAATAGTTATCCATCCTTATCTGCTTTTTACAGGTACGTTTATCATGAGATTGGCTTCAAGAATCTCCTTTTCCATATCTTTGCGCTCAATTTCTCCATTAAGATATTTTTCTATCATAAGTGAAGCCAGAGGCGCAGCCCAGGTTCCTCCGAATCCTGCGTTCTCCAGATATACTGCTACTGCAATTTTAGGATTGTCCTTAGGGGCGAAGCAGATGAACACTGAATTGTCTTTTCCATGCGGGTTCTGGGCTGTCCCTGTTTTACCGCATATATCAAGCCCTTCAACACAAGCCCGCCTTGCAGTTGCACCGGCTCCCTGAGGACTGTTGACAGCCTTGTACATTCCATCAACTGCCACAGAAAACCAGCTTGTATCCACAAGAGTATAATGTCTTTGTGAAAACCTCTTTTCGTCAATGGTTATGCTGTCATTAAGCGCCTTGGCATATTTAATAAGATGTGGCGTGTAATAATAGCCTCTGTTGGCCATTATGGCGGCCAGATTTGCCAGATGCAGCGGAGTGGTGCCAATTTCTCCCTGACCTATTGAAAGGGATATTATTGATATTGCATTCCATCTGTTCTTGCCGTGAATCTTGTCATAAGTGCTTGTTTTTGGCAGGTTGCCGCCCAGCTCCGCCGGAATATCGCTCCCAAGTTTGTGTCCGAAGCCAAAACTTTCAACCATGGTTCTCCAGTGATTGAAACTGTTGTAAATGTTCCTGCCGTATTTCTTGTTCTCCAGTATGGCCTTGAAAGTATAGCAGAAGTATGCGTTGCAGGACATCATTATGGCACTTCTGAAATCCAAAGGCGAAGGGTGGTAGTGGCATCCCACTCTTTTGTTCGGGGCATAATAATATCCCATACTGCATGGGAATTTCGTTTCCGGAACAATAACACCGTCCTGCAGGGCTATGAGTCCGTTCACGAGCTTGAATACAGAGCCTGGAGGATATGCGCTCATAACAGAGCGGTTGAACATTGGCTTGTAAGGATTATTTACAATTTCATTGTAATATTTTCCTATTTTGGCCAGTTTGTCAATGTCTATGCCAGGACTGGAAACTATTGCAAGTATTTCTCCGGTGGATGGTTCTATAGCAATGGCACTGCCTACTTTATTCTGCATAAGGCTTTCTCCGTACAGCTGCAGATGACCGTCTATGGTTGTTATTAGATTTTCACCGGCCACAGCCTTCTTGTCGTATGCGCCATTGGCAAACGGTGACCTGATTCTGTTGTGTACGTCCCTGAGGTATATGTTATATCCTTTTTCTCCGCGTAGATGTTCCTCGTACGCCTTTTCAAGGCCTGTTGCACCAACGTAATCACCAATCTTGTACTCAGGATGTTCCTTGAGAAACTCAGGACTGGCTTCGGTTACATAACCCCAGAGGTTTGCTCCTGCGTTGAGCACATATTCCCTTGTTGTTTTGGAAACTATACTGAATCCCGGGAAACGGTATGCCTGTTCCGCATATACTCCGTATTGCTCCGAGCTCATGTGCTTGAGGAAGGTCAGTGACTGGAATCCTATTTTTTTTCTGTCTTTCTTGAACTGGGCGAATTGTTCAATCACGTCCTGCTTGTTCAGATCAAATATGCTGCAAAGGGCGGCAGTATCGAACTCACTTACTTCCAAAGGAGTGACCAGCAGGTCATAACTGTTTCTGTTGCCAACAAGAAGTTCATTGTTTCTGTCAAAGATTGCTCCGCGAGCAGGATAGAGCATGGCATATTTATATGCATTGTTCTCGGCGGATATCTTGTATTCTTCATCCACTATCTGCAGGTTGAAAAGCTTGATGACAAGGACAAGCGCAGCTATTACCACTCCTACAATTAGAATTCTGCTTTTCCTTATGTCAACGTCTTCATTCATCTGAACTGTTTTTCAAGGATGCTTTCAACAATGAGCATGAATATTGAATTGAGTATCACGTTCAGGACAAAACGCTGGATGATAACCATGGGACTGTATGACAGTATACCGTCAAGTCCGAGATATACAAGGAAGAAAATGGAGTAGAAAACAAGATTCTCAAAGAAGCGTCCTTTCCCCTGGAAAATTGAAATGATAGGTTTCCTGATATATGCTACGGCAGTGTATGCAGCGGCGTTCAATCCTATTACACCATCGGAAAGCATATCAACGGTGAGGCCGCACGCAAATGCTATGAACATAAGGGCAATGGTTGGCAGGGAATATGGCAGCATCACCAGGGCTACCGGCAGAATGGAAAGGTAAATCAGCGGTATGAAGGCGAAGCATCCGTTGAGTATAGCCTGAAAGGCTATCAGAAGTATAAAAATCACTATATATCTGAAATAGCTCATAGCCCTAATTTACCTGTGACACTTTTACAAGCAGTGAATCCATTTCTTCCGCCCTGTTGTTTGAAACAACCAAAGCATAGTCAAGATGGGCGAAGTCCTGTAACAGTTTCACTTCAACTTCCTTGTGCAGTCCGTCCTTTACGTTCCAGTTCTCCACGGTACCTACAGGAATGTCAGCGGGGTAGAAAGAGGAGAAACCGCTGGTATATACGGTGTCACCCTTTTCAAATTGCACATGTTGAGGTATCTCGTAAAGATATGCCTTGAGAATCGAGCCTCCGCTCCATTTCAAAGGACCGAAAGCTCCGTCATGTCCTATCTTCACACTGTATGTCTGGTTGCTGTTGAGGAATGAAAGAACGAAGGAACATTTTTCCGATACGGCCCTTACTATACCTATGACACCGCAGGACGTTATCACGCCCATATTCTCCTTGATTCCATCCTTGGCCCCTTTGTCAATTATTATATAGTTGTGAAGCGACCCCAGGGAGTTCCTTATGATCCGTGCACTTTGGAAACTGAAGTTGTCCTGCAGATGTTCCTGAATGAATGTGGAGTCAAAGGAAGACAGATTTTCCATAAGGCTTATCCTTTGCCTGAGCAGACTGTTCTGCTGAACAAGACCTGCATTCAGCCTGGCAAGGGAATCATTCACCGAGGACAGTGAAAAATATGAACTTACTTTGTTTGTTGTAACCCAGATGCCTGATTGCATCTGCCTTATTGTCTTTGGAATGACATAATGTTGAATTGCGCCGTTATTTATGACCATAACAACGCAAACAACTTCTATCAGTGCAAATACCAGAAGCTTTCCCGCTTTTGAAAAGAATGGAGGAAGCGTGTACATTCAATAAAATTAACGCATCAGGAACGGATATTCCGGTTTCTTGAGAGCTATGCTCGTTCCCCTTGCAACAGCCTTGAGAGGATTCTCCGCAACGTGGAACTTGATGTTGAACTTTTCTGTAAGCCTCTTGTCAAGACCTTTGAGCAAAGCTCCGCCGCCGGTGAGGAAAATTCCCTTGTTTACAATGTCTGAATATAACTCCGGAGGTGTCTGCTCAAGAACCTTCAATATGGAAGCTTCTATCTTCTCAATTGATTTGTTGAGGCAATGAGCTATTTCCTGGCTTGTTACCGCAACTTCTATAGGTCCGGAAGTAATGATGTTTGGACCTTTTACAATGTAAGGTTCAGGAATCTGGTCAAGATCAGCAGTTGCTGCACCAACATTTATCTTTATCTGTTCAGCAGATCTTTCACCAACCCTGAGATTGTGCTGCTGCCTCATGTACTGCTGTATATCGTTGGTGAAAACATCACCGGCAACCCTGATGCTGTCTGAACAGACAATTCCGCCCAATGAAATCACAGCTATTTCAGCTGTTCCGCCTCCAATATCAACAATCATGTTTCCAAAAGGCTGCATGACATCCAGTCCTATGCCAAGAGCGGCGGCCATAGGTTCGAATATTATCTGCATCTCCTTGCTGCCTGCATGTTCGGAAGAGTCCCTTACCGCCCTTCTTTCCACTTCGGTACTTCCGGATGGTATGCATACCACCATTTTGAGACTAGGGGTGAACAGTCTTCTTCTGCTGTTGATTATCTTCACGAAACCTCTTATCATCTGTTCTGCAGCATCGAAATCAGCTATTACACCATCTTTAAGTGGACGTACTATTCTGATATTCTGGTTTGTTTTCTCATACATCTGACGTGCGGTCTCTCCAACGGCTATCACCTTGCCGGTTTTCTGATCAAAGGCCACAATAGAAGGCTCGTCAATGACTATCTTGTCATTCATAAGGATAACAGTATTGGCTGTACCCAAATCAACGGCAAGTTCTTGTGTTAAAAATGAAAATGCCATAAGTCATATTATTTTGCAATATGCAAAATTATGAAATAATTTTAAAAAAATTGGAAACACAATATTTTTTTTACTTTTACATTATGAAATCAAGTATAAAAAAATATATAATAATTACTGCGGGAGGTTTTGGGAAACGTATGGGCTCTTCTGTTGCCAAGCAGTTTCTTGAACTGGGCGGAAAAGCCATCCTGCATATAACGCTGGAGCGTTTTGCAAAATCCGTGCCCGATTCCGAAATATATCTTGTGCTGCCTTCCCAGTATAAACAATATTGGAAGGATTATTGCGTGGAGCGCGGTCTGAGCATCAGGCATACAATCGTAGAAGGTGGAATAACACGTTTTCATTCTGTTCAGAATGCCGTGCGCAAAATAGG
>JAZRWT010000195.1:0-13143 GCA_045599845.1 Candidatus Egerieisoma sp.
ACTTTTCGGCAATTTCAGCCAGCTGCCTCCAGCAAACGATGTTGTGCCATTCCGTAAGCTCCTGTGTTGCCCCGTTCTTGTCCTTATACCTCTCTGATGTAGCCAATGTAAACTGAGCCACAACAGCACCACTCTCCAAATGTCTCACATCCGGTTCTTTACCAACATTTCCTATTAAAAATACTTTATTGTATGACATATATATATATTATTTGATACCGCAAAGTTATGAAATAAGAGCCTATCTGCAATGTTTCTTGTAGAAATTTCTCTTCACAGATTCCCATTCAAGCGGTGCAGAATGGCCATAATCAGGAAACAGATAATATTCTTTGACTGTGTCTTCCGGAATTTTAGAGAAAGATGCGAAACTCAATCTTGGAGAAACAATTTCATCCTGAAGGCCTGTTCCAAGAAGAACAGGACACTTTATCCTTGCAGTAAAATAAGATACATTGAAATATGACAAGGTATTGCGCATCCAGTTCTCACTTATTCCGGCACTCCTTGCGCTTTCATATATTGGAGTCATGAAATCCTTGTTCCACCTGGTCATGAAATTGAAATCGGTCATTCCTGGAGCGTAAGCTGCAACAGCGGCAACCCTTTCATCAAGAGCTGCAACCGCCAGGGCCACTTCCGCACCTATACCTGCTCCCTCAACATATATCCTGTTCCTATCCGCACCAATTAGGTTGTACGCATAGTCAAGCGCCACAACTCCATTGAGATACGCATATTTGTAATAATAATCCTGCCTGCTTTTCACCCCGTTTGCCTGAAATGGACCATGGCTCTTGCCCCCGGCATCCGCTACGTGACCAGGCAAAGATACCACAATGTCAATCCTGTTCAACGTGGAATCTGCCTGAACACAATCCGTCTCAAGTGCCATGCCTGCATCCTGGAAAGAAATGACAACAGGAAACTTGCCTGATTTCAACGGCTCGAACATACAGGCCTTTATCTCCTCTCCTCCATAAGGAGCGTTGATTGTAAGCAACTGCACTTTTCTGCCACTGTCATTATTCTTGACTTTCTGCAGTTTAGCCCTCCCTTTCAAAAGTATTGCATCCTGATGAGCCAGTTTCCAGAACAAATCAAAATCATTTTCACATGCCGGCTGCCTGCTTTGCAGTTTCTCAGGTTCAACAGCGAACGCAACAGGTCCCAACACGGTTTTCAAATCGGACTTGCTTCCGTTGATACGGTCCGAGCCATATTTCAAGCCGGTTTCCTCATAAAGGACAGCTTTATAGAAACCCGGACACAGATTGCAGGAAAATGATACTATGGAAGAATCGCCCGGATTGAGCGAAATATTCTGCGCAAAGGTGTAAACACGTGAAAGAGTATCACTTAACAGTGACAGAACTAGCCGCTTGCTGTCTTTCCTCGGGCCTGTATTCTTCACGGAATATTCCAAAGTAGGAATTGTTGTACCCCAGAACACAAAGTCACTTCCGTTCATGGCCTGATAGCTGAACTCAACTTTCACACCTGCTGTGGAATCATAACGGCCCACCTGCGCAAACAACGCACCAAATGGAACAAGAAGCAGGACGATGGCTGCCTTCACGAAACGTATTCCGTTGTGAGTCATAATCATACAATTATCTTTTTCTTTCTGTAAATATCCCTGAACTCCTTAGGTGAGCAGTTCTTCTTTTTTTTGAATATCCTGTTGAAATTGCTCAAATTGTTGAACCCGCTATAAAAGCATATATCGGCAACGGGAATCTGCGAGTCAATGAGCATTCTGGAGGCATACCCGAGCCTTATGTCAATGATATAATCGGAAAGGCTGCTTCCGGTCTTGTTCTTGAACAGCCTGCTGAAAGCAACACTGCTCATCCCAACCATATCCGCAAGCTCAGAAAGCCTTATCTCCTCCTTGTAATTCTTATTGATATACTCCTTGACTATCTTTATCTTCCTATTATCCGGATGCAGTTCAATCTTAGCCTTTGCGCTGGTAGAAAGTATCTTTACATCTTTATACAGCGATAGTTCATACAATATTTCCATGAAACTGGTAAAGGCATAGAAGCTGGGCCTTTCCTGATTGCACAACGAATCAAGCTTGTCATACACTTTCAATATTGCCTGCATGGGGAACTCAACACCTTTCTCAGCCTTGCCAAGAAGTTCCTTTATGGAATCGAAAGGAGCCTTGTCATTGAAACTGTTGAGAAAAACGTCTGATGAAAAATGTATGGTTATTTCGCGCACTTTCTCACTTTTACACTCATACTGCTCCCACACATGCTCAACACCTCCACCAATAAGCACCAGATCGTATTCTCCAAGAACAGTGCTTGAATCGCCAACTATACGGCGCACACCTGTAGCGTGTTCCGTGAAATTAAGTTCACATTCCTTGTGAGTGTGTATTGGATATGTGAACTCGCTTTTGCTTCTGTCTGCAATGTACAAACAGTCCTTGCTGGAAAGCGGAGTTACTTCCTTCAATACTTTTGAAGATACTTTCTTGCTCATAATCAAATATTTATCTGTTTGTAGCTCATTTTTCTGAAGCATCCTGGCATGGAACTTACAATGCTCAGGGTCATTCTGTTGAGAACATTGATATTATCGGCTGTGCTGTAGAACTCATCATAACCGGAGGTACGATTTTCAGCGGATTCCTCTTGAGCAAAGTGGAATTCACCGGCAGTTTTCCTTATTGAACCGGATGAAACAATGTCCGCATTGCATTGGGAATCAGAAAGAAGAGAACAAAGTCTGCGGGCTACGGCAGGAGCGGGATTCACCAAAACAATCTTCCCCCCTGTAATCATTTCTATCGCAGGTGAAAGAAAAGGATAGTGAGTACAACCTAGGACTATATGGTCCGCTCCGGCCTCCATCATAGGTAGAATGTATTTTGAAAGAAGAGCCATGGCCTGAGGGGAGTCCTGCTTTCCAGCCTCCACGAGTTCCACCAGTCCTGTGCCAACGCGCTCAATCACTTGCACATCCTTGGCAAAAAGATTCAGGGTATTGAGATATTTCGAGCCATTGAAAGTTCCCTTTGTGGCAAGCACTCCGATTACACCGCTTTTTGACGAAAGGGCTGCCGGTTTCACTGCAGGCTCCATACCAACAATAGGAAGGGAATATTTTGAACGGAGATACTCGACTGCGGCTGCAGTTGCGGTATTGCACGCTATTACAATGGCGTTCACACCTTTTGAGATAAGGAAATTGAAAATGGCATCGCACCTGTCCTTTATGTACTGCACGCTACGCTCGCCGTAAGGACAATAACCACTGTCTGCCACATATACATAATTGGCAAACGGACAAATCCTTATAAGTTCCTTCCACACGGAAAGACCACCAACGCCGGAATCCATTATACCAATTTTCATACTGCCCAAAATTTCATGCCCGGTATAAATAATACCACTATCAGCAATAAGCAGTACAAATATAACAAGCCGCTCACTAAATTGCAAAAGAAAAGAACCCGACCTGATGGCCGGGCTCCTCAAATTTTGTTGGGTTATATCAATTAGATGATACCCTGCTCCAACATAGCGGTAGCTACCTTCATGAAACCAGCAATGTTTGCACCCTTAACGTAGTCAATTGTGCCGTCTGGCTGTGTTCCAAATTTAACGCACTGCTCGTGGATAGAAGCCATGATGGTATGGAGACGCTCGTCAACTTCCTTACCTGACCAGCTGATATGCTCAGCATTCTGGGTCATCTCAAGACCTGATGTAGCAACGCCACCTGCGTTAACTGCCTTACCAGGAGCGAAGAGGAATCCAGGAATTGACTGGAAGTAGTGAATAGCTTCAGCCTGGCAACCCATGTTGGAAATCTCGCAGCAGCACCATGTACCGTTGTTTATGAGTTCCTCAGCGTCTGCCTTTGAAAGCTCGTTCTGGAATGCTGCAGGAAGAGCAATGTCGCACTTAACTGACCAAGCCTTCTTACCAGCTGTGAACTTGGCTGCACCTGGGAACTTGTCGGCCATATCCTGTACTTTGTTACGGTTGGAAGAACGCATAACGAGCATATAGTCAATCATCTCCTTGGTAATACCGTCTGGAATCTCGCAAACGCCATCAGGACCTGAAATTGCAACAACCTTTGCACCGAGCTCAGTAGCCTTTGTACAAGCGCCCCAAGCAACGTTACCAAAACCTGAAACTGCAACCTTCTTGCCTACGATGCTCTTGCCAGCTGTCTCAAGAACGTGCTGTGTGAAATAAAGAGCACCGAAACCTGTAGCCTCCGGGCGGAGGATTGAACCACCCCAAGTCATACCCTTGCCTGTGAGAACGCCTGTATGATACTGACGTGAGAGTTTCTGATACATTCCATTGAGGAAACCAATCTCACGGCCACCAACGCCAACGTCACCTGCAGGAATATCCTGATCAGGACCTATGCAGCGCCACAACTCAAGCATGAATGCCTGGCAGAAACGCATGATTTCATCGTTTGATTTTCCAACTGGATCGAAATCGGAACCACCTTTACCACCACCCATAGGGAGGGTTGTAAGAGCGTTTTTGAATGTCTGCTCGAATCCGAGGAATTTAAGCATTGAAGGAGTAACTGCTTTGTGGAAGCGGAGACCACCCTTATAAGGTCCAATAGCGCTGTTGAACTGAACACGATAACCGAGGTTTGTCTGGATTTCGCCTTTATCGTCAACCCAGGTAACACGGAATGTGAAGATTCTGTCAGGCTCAACCATTCTTTCAACGATTTTTGCCTTCTCAAACTCAGGATGCTGATTGTAAACCTCTTCGATTGAATCAAGCACCTCTTTTACAGCCTGCAAGTACTCGCTTTCGCCAGGATGCTTGACTTCGAGCTGCGCCATTATTTCAGATACTTTCATGATAAATGAATTTTTTTAATGAAAATTTGTTTTGTTAATATTTGGTTAACTATAATTCTTATTTCTCAACTGTCCAGGTGGCACCGCTGTGGAGGAGCTCGTCAACTGTCTTGATCTTTGCCTTTGCCTCAACCTCGCAAACCTGATTCCAGAGATTCTCGTCATAAGTCTTGTCCTCAACATCCCTGATAACGCCAAGAGCCACAGGATAGTCAGGATACTTCATATTTACGAGCATGGTGTGAATACCAACGTTGTCTGAGTGAGCATCGTGAACGAGGATATCCTTCTCTGTAATGCCGTTCTCACCAAGTTTCACAACCTTGAGCTGGAGAGTTTCCCTGTCAAGAACAATACCTTTTTCCTTGTTCTTTCCAAAGAGCATCTTTTCGCCGTGACGCAAAGTGATTGTGGTATCGTCCCTGAGTTCCCTTGCAGACCACTCCTTATGTGTTCCATCGTTGTAAATCACGCAGTTGGTGCAGAATTCAATGATTGATGTGCCTTTATGTTTTGCTGCAATAGGAAGAATTTCCTGATTGAGTGCCAGGTCATAATCAAGAGTCCTTGCAAAGAAAGTGCCTCTTGCCCCAAGAACAAGCTGACCAGGTGTGAAAGGCTGCTCGATTGTTCCATAAGGAGAAGTCTTTGTTACAAGACCGAATTTTGAAGTTGGTGAATACTGACCTTTTGTAAGACCGTATATCCTGTTGTTGAACAATAATACGTTGATGTCAATATTCCTTCTAATGGCATGGATGAAGTGGTTTCCGCCTATTGCAAGCGAATCACCGTCACCTGTCATCTGCCAGATGCAGAGCTCAGGATTGGCAACTTTCATACCTGTTGAAAGAGCTGTTGCCCTTCCGTGGATACCATGGAATCCGTATGTGTTCATATAGTAAGGAAAACGTGATGAACATCCTATACCTGAAACGAACACAAGTTTTTCCTTGTTTATGCCAAGCTCCTCGCAAACTGAAGGCATGGATCTTAATACAGATGCCAAAACAGCATGGTCACCGCAGCCAGGACACCATTTAACTTCCTGGTCGCTCTTGAAATCTTGTAATGTATATTTCATAATCAATCTGTTATCTGAGTTTTACAATGCCTTTACTGCGTCAACAATTTCCTGAACCATGAACGGCTGTCCCTGAACCTTGTTCAACTGCTCGTACTTGAAATCAGGTTCCTTTGCGCGCAGATAGTTTACAAAGTGCCCGCTGTTAAGTTCACAAACAATAATCTTCTTGAATCTTGAGAATACCTCGGCAGTATTCTTTGGAAGAGGATTGATATAGTCAAAATGAGCAAGACCAACTTTCATACCTTCTTCAACCAGGTTCTTGGTAGCAGTGTAGAGATGTCCGTATGTGCCGCCCCAACCAACTATGAGAATGTCACCGCTCTGCTCGCCAACGACTTCAAGTTCAGGAATAAGGTCCGCAACCTTTGCAATCTTTGCTGCTCTTGCAGCAACCATCTTCTCGTGAACCTGAGGGTCTGATGAAACTGCTCCGGCAGGTGTCTTCTCAAGGCCGCCTACTCTGTGCTCGAGGCCAGGGGTGCCAGGAAGAGCCCATTTCCTGACGAATGTTTCAGGGTCCCTTTCAAATGGTTTGAATTTCCCGTCACATTCCTTTATGATAGGAGGATTGATTGCAGGATACTCTGACATTGAAGGAATCTTCCAAGGCTCGGATCCGTTTCCAAGGAAACCTTCTGAAAGAAGGATTACAGGCATCATGTGTTCCAATGCATACTTGGCTGCGTAGAAAGCAGCGCGGAAGCAATCTGACGGGGTGCGTGAAGCCATTACCATTATAGGGCATTCACCGTTCCTTCCATAAAGAGCCTAATTCAAGTCTGTCTGCTCGGTCTTTGTAGGAATACCTGTTGAAGGGCCGCTTCTCTGAACGTCTACGATAACCAGAGGAAGTTCTGTAATCATTGCAAGCCCAAGAGCCTCTGATTTGAGTGAAAGACCTGGGCCTGAGGTTGATGTAACTGCAAGATTTCCTGCATAAGCAGCACCGATAGAGGTACATATACCTGCTATCTCATCCTCGCACTGAACTGTTTTTGCTCCAAGCTGCTTGTAGATTGCAAGCTCCTCGAGAATAACGGTTGCAGGGGTGATAGGATATGAACCGCAGAACAAAGGACGGCCTGATTTCTCAGAAGCTGCAAGAAGGCCCCATGCTGTTGCAACGTTACCGCTGATGTTTCTGTAAACGCCTTTCTCCTGTTTTGCAGGCTCTATTCTGTAAGTGCTAGGTATTGCGTGAATATTGTGTGCATAATTGTAACCATCATTGAGCACTTTCTTATTAGGAGCAATAAGGTGTGGTTTCTTGGCGAATTTCTTCTCCAGATATGCCTCCGTGAACTCAATAGGACGCGTGAACATGAAGTAGCACATACCAAGAACAAACATGTTCTTTGACCTTATGATAGCCTTGTTGTCAAGGCCGCTGTCCTTGAGGCTTTCTTTTGTAAGGGTTGTGATAGGTGACGCTACAATGTTGTAATCTTCGAGTTTAAGTTCCGAGATAGGATCCAATGTCTGGAAGCCTGCTTTCTGTATGCTCTTCTCATCGAATGAATCGGTATCAATGATGATGCTTGCACCAGGTTTGGCCCATTTTGCGTTGGCTTTCAAAGCGGCAGGATTCATTGCTACCAATACGTCACAGAGGTCACCTGGAGTCTTAACTTCTGTTGCCCCGATATGAACCTGGAATCCTGAAACACCGGCTACAGTTCCCTGAGGAGCACGAATCTCAGCAGGATAATCCGGGAATGTGGAAATCTCGTTTCCGTACAATGCAGATGCATCTGCGAAAAGAGTACCAGTCAATTGCATACCGTCTCCAGAGTCTCCGGTAAAACGAATAACCACCTCTTTTGTGTCAATAATCTTGTGTTCCATAAATTATATTCGAAATTATTTTCGTTCAATTATTTAACAAAATTACACATAATTTCTTAAAAAAAGAATAATTATCACGTTTATCTGCCAAGAACCTGAGAAGCGTACACAAGTACAAAAAAAATTTTGTCCGGTATGGACAAAATTTTTTACGTGCCTGCTGCTGCGGATTAATCTTCGTTCAACAGTGCTGTTGGAATTATTGTGGATTTCCAGTTGGCAATGTCTTGCTTGCAGGTATGCCGAGTTCCTGTTTTGCAAGAGGAAGGATATCCTGGCTCTGAGTGCTGTTGATATATATCAACGATGGGATTGAAGTGTCAAAGATGTATGTGAATCCATTTGTCTTTGCAATCTTCTCAACAGCATCATTGGCCTTTTTGATTACAGGCTGGAGCAGGCGTGCCTGCATCTGTGAGAGGTCCTGCTGGGCAGTCTGCTGGAACTGCTGGAGTCTCTGCTGGATTTCACCGAGTTCCTTCTCCTTTGCCTCTATTACAGCAGGCAGCCAATCCTTCTGTTTCTGCTGATATGTCTCATATTTTGTCTGGAATTCTTTCTGCATTCCCTGGAATGTCTCTTCAAGGTCTTTCCCGTATTTTTCAAGTGCAACGTTGGCTGAATCGGTTTCAGGCATTAATTGAACAAGAACCTGCATGTTGATATGTCCGAATTTGAAAGACTGGGCATAAGAACTTGTTGAAACAAGCAGCAATGCTACGATTGAAAGTTTCAATAGTGTTTTCATAGAATAGAGTAGATGTTTTTAAATATTGTTATTTATTTGATTTCAATTTGGCAATCACCTTTTCGCTTATGTTGCAGTTATTATCGTTATAAACCACTCCGCGCATCACGGAAAGGTCAATGATAACACTGTAGCCTTCTGCCTTGGCCACTTCTTCTATTGCATTCTGAACCTTCTCCCTTATTGGTTTGAGAGCGTTTTCAGTTGCCTTGGTCATAACTCCGTGTTCACCGAAATATTCCTGCTGCTTTGCCTTGGCAGCTCTTTCGCGGGCAATGATTTCATTCTCCACCTGAGTTCTCTTTTCCTGAGTCAGGTTATATTTCGTCTCCTGATAACTGTTGTACAGATATTCCACATTCTTGAAAGCGTCTTCTATCTGGGTCTGGAGCACCTTTGTCCTGCTTTCCAGTATGGCAACAGTATCCTTATACTCCTGAAGGGAAGAAAGAACGATTTCTGTATTCACATAACCGGTCTTCTGGGCCGATGCTCCGCATACGGCTGAAAACAACACGAACAGTGCAAAAAGAATCTTTTTCATAATTCTTGAATTAAAATTAACGCAAACATTATTTAGAACTGCTGGCCTATAAGGAAGTGGAACTGGCTTCCGCCGGAACCGTCTCTACCGTATGGCTTGTCAAATCCGTAGCCCCAGTCCATTCCGAGCATACCTACAACAGGAAGCATCACTCGCAGGCCAACTCCTGCGGAACGTTTTATCTGGAAAGGCTTGAACTCGTTAATAGAGGCCCACGCATTACCTCCTTCAACAAAAATCAAGCCAAATATTGTGGATTGAGGCTGAAGGATGAGAGGATATCTAAGTTCCATGGTATATTTTGTATATACGTTACCGGCGTAATAACCTGTTGGAGAGAGAGGAGTAAGCGAATAATTGGAATAGCCCCTCAGACCTATGTATTCAGATCCGTATGTCTGATAACCGCTCTGTCCGTCACCACCAAGGAGGAAGCCTTCAAATGGAGAATAGCCCAGACGCTTGTTGTAATATCCAAGATATCCGAAGTTGTATGCTGTCTTGAGCACAAGGTCCCCGATAAGCTTGGTATATAATGCTCCGTTGAAGGTCCATTTATGGTATTCTATCCACTTGTACTTGGTGGCATAGTCCATATTGTCGAAATCGGTGTCCTTTGCCTTGAACAAAGAGTATGGAGGTGTAAGCTCAACACCAAAAGACAGATCCGAACCCTGCCTTGGATAAATCTGCTGGTCGGTGGAATTTCTGGACAATGCAACCCTGTAACTTAGCAAGTTGGAGAATCCGTTGTCAAACATGAAGGTATATGCCCAGTTGTGCAGTTTGTAGG
Organism: Candidatus Egerieisoma sp.; assembly: GCA_045599845.1. Lineage (GTDB taxonomy): Bacteria > Bacteroidota > Bacteroidia > Bacteroidales > UBA932 > Egerieousia. The sequence goes on from JAZRWT010000195.1 coordinate 9,885, forward strand.
TTCTCCATGTAAGCTCATTGTACAGCACGAAGTAGTTGTCCGGGAATTTGAGACGTGTACCGAGACCCACGCCCAGACCGAATGTCTCCATATACTCACCGGTATCAATATAACCGTTTTGGTAATAACTGTAATATGAATTGGTCTGTCTGGAGAAATATGCCGATACGCTCAGTGAGGTTGGTTTCTTGCCAAAGAGCCAAGGTTCAACGAATGATGCCTGAAGGGTGGTGTAATACGTACCGTTGGTCTGGAAGCGGATAGAAAGTGTCTGACCATCGCCCAGTGGAACAGGCTTCCAGGCTGTCTTGTCACCTATTCTTCTTATGGAGAAATTATTGAAGCTTACTCCAAGGGTTCCTACAAAGGAGTTGCCGCCCCAACCACCGGAGAGTTCCAACTGGCTGTTAGGCTTTTCCTCAAGGTTGTAAACTGCGTCAACGGTATTGTTGTTTATGTTAGGCAGAAGGTTGTAGCCGCCATCCGACATCACTTTTTCAGGATCGAAGTGTCCCATTGAAGCAAGTTCCCTGAGGCTGCGCTCGAAGTCAGTCTGACGATAAAGATATCCAGGTCTTGTGAACAGCGCCCTCCTTGCGATTTTCTCGTGGGTTATGCTGTTGCCGTTGATAATAATATTGTTGAACGTTGCCTGCTTGCCTTCATAAATTCGCATTTCAACATCAACGGAGTCCCCTGCTATTGCCATTTCAACAGGTGTTACGTGGAAGAAAAGGTATCCGTTGTCTGTGTACATTTTCTTGACATCGGGATGCATCTGCTTCGGGTCTCCGTTCAGACGTTTCTCCAGCGTTACAACGTCGTAGATATCGCCCTTGCCTATCTTGAGCACGGAATTCAACTGCTCCGGAGAATATATCGAGTTCCCGACCCATTTGATGTCACGGAAGAAATATTTCTGTCCCTGGTCAATGTCAATGTCTATATTCACTCTGTTCGGCGCCACATAGTATATTGAATCACCTGCTATCCGGGCGTCACGGTAACCTGCTTCATTGAAAGCCTCGATTACCGAGTTCTTATCGTTTTCGTACTCCTTCTTCACGAATTTTGCGCTCTTGAGTCTGAAGAAGCTTGTGAAGCGCTTGTCGTTGGTCTTCTTCATCTTCCTGAGAAGCTTGCGCCCCTTTATGGCATAGTTGCCATGGAAATTCAACCTTTTGACTTTGATTTTCAAGCCCTTGTTTATGTTGAATGTAACCTTTACGGCATTGCGGATTACAGTATCGTTCTCCTGCTCCACCCTTACCTTGCAATTTATGAAGCCTTTTTCAGCAAAGAACCTTTTTATGATATCAGTGGATGATTTGATAGTGTAATCGGACAGTTCCATTCCTTTCTTGAGTTTGACCCTGTCCTGTATGTCTGTCTTCTCTCCTTTTCTTATACCTTTGAAATCCCATCTCGATACCCTTGGACGCTCGGTGAGCGCTATTTTGAGACGGACGGTATCTTTTGTAGGATAAAGCGAGTCGATGAATATTTCCACCTTTGAGAAGAAACGCTGCTGGTATATGCGTCTTGTGGCATCTGAAAATTCACTGCTTGGAATGGTTACGGTGCTGCCCTTTTCAAAGCCTGCAATGGAAATCACCCTTTGCGGAGTTATATATTTGACTCCTGTCACTGCGATGGAATCTATTACATATTTTTGAGGATTGCCATAATCCACCACAACATTGCTGTCCTGTGCAGACAATGTCCCCGGTATAAGGAAGACCAGCAGAAATAGAAGTCTAAAAATTTTCATCATCCGTGTTATACTTTGCCGAACCGCCTTTCTCTTTGAGCGTATGCTGCGAGTGCCTCCTTGAATTGCTCTCCGCGAAAATCCGGCCAATATATGTCTGTAAAATAATATTCAGTATAGGCTGTCTGCCAAAGCATATAATTGCTTATTCTCAGTTCACCACTGGTTCTGATCATAAGATCAGGATCTGGCAGTCCGCTGGTAACCAAGTATTTCTCAAGTCCTTTCTCATCAATTTCACACTTTCCTTCCTCCAGGAAATATCTGTTGGCCGCCTGAAGGATATCCCATTTCCCGCTGTAATTGATGAAAAGGACAAGTGTAAGGGTAGTGTTTCCGGAAGTGAGCTCCATACAGTCCCTGACCTTGTTTCTCAATGCTTCCGAAAGCTTTCCCAGATCTCCCAGGACTACAAACTTGATGCCATTTTCCATGAAATTCTGACTTTCCTTGATTATTGAATCAAAGAACAATGACATAAGTGTTTCCACCTCCTCCTTGGGCCTGTTCCAATTCTCCTTGGAGAAGGCATACAGGCTGAGATATTTCACTCCGCACTCCGCTGCGGTCCTGGTAACGGCTCTCGCGCTTTCCACTCCTTCAAAATGGCCATACATCCGCTCCTTCCCCCTTTCGCGCGCCCAGCGGCCATTACCATCCATAATGATGGTAACATGTTCAGGTATGCGTCCATTGTTTGCCATAAATCCGTAATTTGTAAAATACAAACTGCAAATATATAAAAAATTACTTAAGATTGCGTTTATCCTGCCCCCACATAAGTTTTTGTGACAATGCGCCTATGAAACTGTTGTCAACTGCGGCACGGCGTATGGGGAAATCAGCCTTGGAAACTTTGACAGCTGAATGCTTTGGAAGAATAACGGATCTGTTGTCAAGAGTAAGCAGGGCATCCTCTCCCCTTCCATGATATTCAAAACATATATCTGCAGTATCAGGCACTACAAGAGGACGCACATTCAGGTTATGAGGGGCAATAGGTGATATTATCATAACTCTGGAATCAGGCATGACAATAGGTCCGCCTATGCTCATCGAGTAAGCAGTTGAACCTGTTGGAGTGGCAATTATAAGTCCATCGGAATAGTATTCAGGAAGTTCTGTTCCGTCAACCATCAGTTTGATTTCAAGCATGGACTGGTCACGTCTCTGAATGCTGAGTTCATTGAGACAGTACGGATAGGTGCTTATGAAAGCACTCTCAACGTGCAGCAGAGACCTTTCCTCCACTGTGAATCCGCCTTCAAGCAAGCGGTCAATGCATGAATCGCTGTTTCCCATGCTTGCAGTTGTAAGAAATCCCAAACGTCCGAAATTTATGCCGGCAACCGGCACAAGGCTCTTTCCTACAATAGGTATGGAGTCAAGGAATGTTCCGTCTCCTCCAAGTGAGAGGAAAAGATCGGTGTCATTGGAAAAACCATCGCAAGTGGAAAAATAAGAAACTTCAGCGTTAGCAATGATGTC
>JAZRWT010000196.1:0-7721 GCA_045599845.1 Candidatus Egerieisoma sp.
CTACGATCCGACTTGTAATTGAATCTGCCAGGTGCATGCCATACGCAAGGATTTGCCTCCGCTGCAGGGTATCCCTTTCCCTTCACTGTTGTTACATGCAAGATTTTAGGGCCCTTGAGATCCTTGATTTTCTGCAAAGTGTCAACAAGTTGCTCTATGTCGTTTCCGTCTACTATTCCAAAATATCTGAAACCCAGACTCTGCATCATCAAACCGTGCCTGAAGAACACGCTCTTCAAACTCTTCACGAACTTCTGGATGAATCTTCTCACAAGCACGTTCCCAAGCCTGTCCCAGACCCTGAGTTTCATTCTATTATATACAGCGGAGGTGGAAAGCTTGAGCAAATGGTTGTGGAGCGCCCCAACTGCCTTGTCAATGGCAATCTGGTTATCGTTGAGAAGAACCAGAATGTCCGACTTCAAAGCGCCTGCGTTATTCAAGCCTTCGAAGGCGAGACCTCCGGTCATGGCGCCGTCGCCAATGATGGCAACGGTATGAGTATGCTCCCCCTTCAATCTGGCCGCTGTTGCAATACCAAGAGCGGCCGATATTGAAGTGGATGCATGCCCTGCTCCGAAAGCGTCATATTCACTTTCAGACATTTTCGGGAAACCGCTTAAGCCATTGAAAGTCCTGTTGTCCTTGAAGGCCACACGCCTCCCGGTAATAATCTTATGGGCGTATGCCTGATGTCCAACGTCCCAGACAAGCTTGTCCGAAGGCGTATCATACACATAGTGAAGAGCTACTGCAATTTCAACAGCACCAAGACTGGATCCCAGATGCCCGGGATTTTCTGCGCAGCACCTGAGCATATAATCCCTTATCTCTGCACAGACTTGTGGCAACTGCCCTATTTGCAGTTTTTTCAGATCATCCGGTGTATTTATGGACTCTAAAAGCATTTTATACCGCTATAGTGAATTATTTCAAGGTGCTGAACAAAGTGGTGAGCAAAGAGCCGGCCTGACTTGCAGTACTGTTTGAAGAGGATGAAGAAGATTTTGATCCCAATTTTGATAAAAGGCCTGAAACAACAGACTTTGTTGCAGTACCTTTAAGGGACTCTGAATTTATATTCAATCCTGCCAGAGAAGACAAAGTGTTGAGCACAGTTGAGGAATTGTCATTGTTGACAAGATTGCTTGAGCCCTGTATCAGTCCGCTAAGGAAAGATGTGTTGCTGTTGTCGTTTGATTTCAACCCTTTGATATTGCTTGCCAATGAAATGAGGCTGGTAATATTGCTGGTATTGGTCAAATCCAGTTTGCCGTTGGCCTTGTACTGCTTGTAAAGTGAAAGCAAAGCCATTCCGGCCTGAATTCCGTTATTGAGGTTCAGAGAACCCTGAGCCTGTGCACTTGCAGGTTCCGCTGTTCTCCCGGATGCGAAACAAGGTGCTGCCACGATAATTGCAGCAAGAAACAAAGCAATAACTTTTAAACTTTTCATATTGTTGGATATTTGTGATATGTACAATTATTTGACTTCTTTAGAAGGACGGTCCATCTTGAGTTCAGGGTGCTTTCTGGAATTGAAGAACAGGCTTATGGCAACTGCAATGGCAACAACGCCAAGACTCACGAACAGGTACTCGGAATGAACCGCAGCTGTCAGTTCCTGAGCAGCGTATGTTTCTGTTCCCATCTCAGCTGTAATGGTATTGCTCATTATGCTGCCTACGCAAATAGGAACAAGCATCATACCCATATTCTGAATCCAATAAATCATGGAGTATGCTGTACCAAGGTTCTTTTCAGGAATGATTCTTGGAACTGTAGGCCACATTGCAGATGGAACGAGTGAATAGCCTATTCCGAGCAATACTATTGAAAGATAGCCGAAAGCGTGGGTTGCAGGTGCAAATCCAATGATCAGGTGAGCACAGAAAACCATAACGGCGCCGGATATCATCCAGGTTGTAGCCTTTCCAACCTTATCAACGAGCGCACCGAACAGCGGGGTGAAGATAACAGGTGCAAATGCTATCATTGAAATCATTACGGAAGCATTGTCTGCATTGAGACCGAATCTTGGAATAATGATTGAAGTACCGAATTTCTTGAAACTTATGACACAGCAATAGAAGAATACGCAAAGTGCAGCTATCATAAGGAACCTAGGGTTCTTGAGAACTGTAATGATATCGGAGAATTTGAACTTGTCCTCTTCCTTTACCACACCTTTTGTACTTACGATACCAGCCTGTCTGTCATAATTGGCATCCATTGCAACGAAAATGGCCCAAAGAATAGCACCGATGAAGATGAATGCGAGACCGTAAATGGCAGGCTTGTTGGTTTCATTCAGAAGGAACATCTCACCTTCCACATGATGCTTGAGCACAAGTACCGGAGAAAGGAGCATTGCTATACCTGTACCGATTCTGGCAATAGAAAGCTGCAAACCCATTGCAAGAGCTATATTCCTGCCCTTGAACCATTTTGCTATTGAACGTGTTACTGCAACGCCGGCTATCTCGCTGCCAAGACCAAAGAGCATGCAACCAACGTATGCTATGGAAAGTGAAGTTGCAGGGCTGAAAGAAGGCATTGATATTGCCCAGGTTACAATGGCCGCGCCTATGAGCATCATGCCAACGAATATTGAACCTACAAGTCTTACTCCATATTTGTCAAGAAGCACACCGCAGATGATGAGTCCGCCCCATACGCAAAGGAAAGAATATCCGCCTGCATACAATCCGAAGTTTGCAGAATTCCAACCAAGCTGAAGCATCTCAGGGTTTTTGAAAATCTGTGATACAGTTGAGAACATATCATCAAAGAAATATGATCCGAACATAGGTACCACCAGACAAGCCAGTGCCAGCCAACAGGCTTTTGCGCTGATTGTTTTAGTTGTGTTTTCCATATTGATATAAATTGATTTGTTTGTTTTCAGTGAAAGCAGACTTATTTGATATTCGGAAGTTCAAGTCCGTAACCTTTCTTTCTGTCCTCAATCTTAAGATAAAGTCCAAGGAAGAATGCAGCAACACCGCAGCATGCGAAAATGCACATTGGAACTGTATAGTTGTAATGAGCACCTTCAACACCTGCTGCAATAGCCTCGCTCACGCCTGGGTTCGATGCAGTCAAAGCCTTGCCGATCAGGATTGGGAAAAGACAAAGTCCTATGTTCTGCACCCAGAATATAAGGCAGTATGCACTTCCAAGAACTTTCTCCTCAATGATTTTTGGAACGCTAGGCCAAAGTGCTGCAGGAACGAGTGCGAATGAAATGCCAAGAAGTACGATTGTTGTGAATGCTATTAATTTTTCAGGATAAGCAGGAAGTATGAATGCAAAAATCAAATCACAAATCACCATAAGAATTGCTCCATAGATAAGCATTGTAGCGCCTTTGCCATGTTTGTCAAGGAAGTTTCCAAGGGACGGGGTAATCAAGCCTGCTCCTATAGGGAACCATCTGAAAATATCGGCAGCACTTTCCGCACTTATGCCAAGATTGCTCTCCAGCATATTCGTTGCATATCTCTGGAATGGAAATATTGCCGAGTAGTAAAGGACACAAAGCAATGAAACTATCCAGAAAACCTTGCTTGAAAATATCTTGAGAATATCGCTGACCTTGAATTCATCCTCAGGATCGTGACTGTCTGCAATACCCATCTGCTTGTCAAGTTTGCTGTCCATGAAAGTGAAAACTATGTAGGTAATCAGTCCTATGACGAGCAACAAGGTACAGAATGCCACCGGAGCAACTACGCTCTTATCGAATTTGGCTGCAATGAGAGGTGAAATTGAGAATATTGTGAACACTCCCACTCTGGCGATAGCCATTTCCAGTCCCATTGCAAGAGCCATTTCCTTTCCTTTGAACCATTTTGCCAACGCCTTTGAAACCGTGGTACCGGCCATTTCGCAGCCGCAGCCGAAAATCATGAAACCGAATGCTGCGAGTTTTGCATTGCCAGGCAAGGAGATCCACCAGCTGTTCAGCCAGCTTTCCAAAGCGCTGCCTGTAAAATAATCGCTTATAGCATAGAGTTTTATACATGCTCCAAGTACCATAAGCGACGCGCTGAGAGTTCCGGTGAAACGTATGCCGCATTTATCAAGAATGATACCTGCGATAATTAGGAAACCGAAAACATTCAAAATATATTCTCCGCTGGCATATGTTCCGAAAACATCCGGGGTCCAGCCTTTCTGAGCCTCTACCAGTGACTGGAGAGGAGACATTACATCCACAAACATATAGCCGAAAAACATCATTGAAGCTACAAGAATCAATGCTGTCCATCTGGCCCACGCGTGGTCATTCAGGAATTTTTGTGAAGTGCTCATATCAATTTAAAATTATCTGTGCAATTTACTCACTTTCCATAAAAAAAGCAACCAAAAAGCTGTAAAAAGAAAAATAGAGGGGGCTGACTATAAAGTCAGCCCCCTCTATTTTACCCCCGCTGCTTCGCAGCTGCCCCACTGGGGCATGCCGCTTTCACTAAGTTCCAGCGGGTGTTTTCGCTGCTTCGACTTTCTCTGAGAAAGTCTCGCTGACGCTCCAACACGGCGCTGATGCGCCTTTTTAGTCAGCCCCGGTACTTGTCAACGGCATAAATGCATAAAAGAGAAATCAATAAATCTCCTTAGTAGCAAAGTCCACAATGAAGTCAACCATCTTAGGTATAACTGCTTCCATATATTTTCTTCCCTTTTCTGCCGTGGCTTTCAGAGGATTTCCAACGCCTGTGCTCTCTGTTACTTTAGACCAGTCCCTTGGCAGCCATGCAACCTTGTGGTTCAATCCTTCAATAGCAAACTTGTTGTATCTGCCATCCTGAGCCATATCCATCTTAACCAGCTCGGGATAGTAATGGAGCATGACGGAAGTTTCCTGCTCTCCTGCATGGTCATCGTCAAGTTCATCGAAATAATCCTTCCTTGGTATGAAAGTGAACCACTCGTTATGTACTATGGTCATTGAAGGGTCCTCTATCATTATATCCCTTATCATGGCCTTGAATATGTTTCCTCCGTGGCCGCTCATGATGACGAGCTTGTGTATTCCCTGATGCTTCAACGAGTTCACCACATCCCTGAGGACAGCGAGCTGGGTTGTTACACTGGTATGTATGCAGTATGGCAGCTGCACCTGTCCAGGGTTCTGTGAACCTAAAGGAATCCCTGGCAGAACCATGGCGTTTACTCCACGTTCGTGGGCTTTCTGTGCAACCTCAAACGCAACTGCTTGTGCAGTAAGCATATCGGTACAATAAGGCAGATGCCAGTTATGAGGTTCTGTTGCCCCCCAAGGAAGAATGGCCATGTCGTATGAAGACATGGCCCTTACATCTCCCCACTTTGCAGTGGTTATATCAAAATCAGAATACATCACACTAGCACTTCTGTGTAACCTCTCTGTATTTCTCAATACAAGCAGCCAGACGCTCGTGAGCTGTTGTATCACCAGGAACGTTATGAGAAGGATGTATATAGAGTTTGACTCCGCGCTCTTCAAGAATCTCGGCTACTGTACACATTGTCATCCAAACAGTTGTTACGAATGCCATTGTTGAAAGAGGACCTATCTTGTCGAATTCCTTGTCCATCTTGACTGATGCGTCCTGAAGAGGGCAGCATGAATCAACTACATAATCTGCAAGCTGGAAGAGGTTCTTGCCACATGAATGTCTTGGAACCTTTGCTCCTGTCTCTGATGCTGATCCGAATACTATCACCTTCATTCCACGTTTCTTGGCTTCGAGTGCAATGTCAATGTTAACAGCATTGATTCCAGTATGTGAGAACAACCAAAGAACGTCTTCCTTGTCAAAATTCCAGCTCTTCATGATAGTCTGGCCATAACCTTCGCATCTCTCAAGGAAGAGGAACTGATCTATACCCATTTCGCCCCTGATATGGGTGAAGAATGTCAAAGGAAGTTCGCAAAGAGGATGGAATCCTACGAAACCGCCGATTCTAGGATACATTTCCTCTATAGGAAGATTGGCATGTCCGCAACCGAATGTATGAACAAGATGACCTGACTGAATGCAGTCTGCCATAACTTCTGCTACTTTCTGAATGTTCTCAAGCTGAGTGGACTCGATTTTATCCATAACGCCAATGGCGTTCTGTTTCCATTGTTTAGCGTATTTGCTGCTTACCATAATAAAATTAAGAATTTAAAAAAATATTTTTATCTGAAAATTGTCTGACTTCTGTCCGGTCCCAATGAAATGACCTTGATTGGTACACCAAGATATTGCTCTATGAAAGCAATATACTGCTCGAATTCCTCTGGGAGACCTTTTGCTGAAGCTTCCATAAGGTTTGTTTTCCAGCCTTTGAACTCCTTATATACTGGCTCGACTTTGGCATGAACATCATATGGAACACTTGAACATTCTTCGCCATTGACTATGTATGATACGGCAACCTTGATTCTGTCAAAGCTGTCCATAACGTCTGATTTCATCATAATGAGTTCGGTAACTCCACTTATCATTACAGCATACTTCAAAGCCACCAGATCCAGCCATCCTGTTCTGCGCGCCCTGCCGGTAGTGGCCCCGAATTCGTGACCTGTCTGCCTGAGGGTTTCGCCTGTTTCGTCGAACAATTCAGTTGGGAAAGGACCGGAACCTACTCTTGTACAATATGCCTTGAATATGCCATAGACATTGCCTATTCTTGAAGGAGCCACTCCCAGTCCTATGCATGCGCCTGCGCAGGCTGTTGAAGAAGATGTCACGAAAGGATATGAACCGAAATCAACATCGAGCATGGAACCCTGCGCGCCCTCGGCCAGAATGCTTTTGCCGGAAGCAAGATATGAATTCACTTCGTACTCGCCGTCAACTATTCTGAACTGCCTCATGTAATCAACTGCCTCAAGCCACTTGCCCTCATTCTCCATTGGGTCATATTCATAGTCGAACTGTTTGAGGAAAGATATATGCTTTTTCTTCAGAGCAGTGAATCTGTCCATGAAGTCAGGAAGCAGGATATCTCCTACCCTAAGTCCGTTCCTGCCGGTCTTGTCCATATATGCTGGACCTATGCCCTTAAGGGTTGAACCAATCTTGCTTTTGCCTTTCGAAGCCTCTGAAGCGGCATCAATGATTCTGTGAGTAGGAAGAATCAAATGAGTCCTTCTAGCAATTACAACGCGCTCACGGACCGGAACGCCCATAGCCTCAATGGCCTGGCATTCCTCCTTGAAAATAATAGGATCCAGAACAACACCATTCCCTATGAAATTGAGTGATCCTTCCCTGAATACGCCTGAAGGAACTGAATGGAGCACGAACTCCTTGCCTTCAAAGTGAATTGAATGTCCGGCATTAGGGCCGCCCTGGAATCTCGCAACTACAGGATATTCCTGTGCAAGAACATCAACAATTTTTCCTTTTCCCTCATCTCCCCACTGGAGACCGAGCACAACATCAACTTTATTCATTGTTCCAATTAGAATGGTAGATCGTCTGATGAATCATCTGTCAAATCGGCGGCAGAAACCATTGGTTGAGAAATTGCATTATTCGCGCCGCCCTGGAATCCGCCATACTGCTGCATCTGATCCTGCTGGGAAACTGCGGATGACGGACGCCTGTCCTGAGGCACCGTGGATTGAACGGAATCGCCCTTGCGGCCAAGCAAACGGATATTATCTGCATAGATTTCAGTAGTGTAACGTTTTGCACCGCTTTGATCTGTCCAGTTTCTAGTTCTTATCTTGCCTTCAAC
>JAZRWT010000197.1:0-4929 GCA_045599845.1 Candidatus Egerieisoma sp.
CATCGGAACCTGATACCAGACTGCCTGGCAGCAGATAGCCGGAGTGAACCTCACCGCTCAGCGGATCTATCGTGGTGTAAAAATACTGGTACTCGTAGGTTTCGTATGAGAAATCCGAACCTACTGAGAAGAAATTGCCGTCGATGGTGGCTGTGTTGTAAGTGCTTGGGAAATCATATACTGTGTATGAGCAGTCCTTGCAGTTGAAGATTACTGTAGCCGCCGGGCTGCTCATGTAGTCTCCTACGGAATTTATGCAGAGATATCGCCCGTTCTGGGAAAGGTTTCCGTAAAGATTCACAACACGTTCACCGCCCGGGCTGCGCAGAATCTCAACGTCCTGCACTTTTTCCATTGATGCGGCGTCAACAACGGAAATGGTGTTTTCATAATCGTGACCTTCCGAAAAAGCATAGCCTCCTGTGTTGGCAACATAAAGTTTGCCTTCATAATAGGCAATGCCCTCCGGTTCATAGCCCACCTCGCAGGTAGCCGTTACGCAATGGCTGTCAATGTCTATCCTGGCCACATATCCTTTCTCGTACTCCTCACCAAGAGCGGTCTGATGTGCGTAGGAAGTAACGTACAGATATTTCAGGCCATCCGTGGCCATATAGCGGCAGTTCGGAACATTCTCCGTGGAGGCAACGAGTTCTCCCGTTGGCTTTATGAAATGGATGATATTTGACCAGTTTACGGAGATTGCCAGCAGATTGTCATTGATTCTTACAATATGCTGAGGTGTATCACCGAGCTTCACACCATTGATGGCCTTGAACCAGCCGTTCGTAATCTCATGATTTTCAATGAAAGAGAGCTGGCCGTTGTCCGACTGCCAGTTACCTTCGTTCAGAAGGATGATTTTCTCGTGAACTTCCATAGGCGGATCTATCGGACCTGGATCCGGAACAGGAGCCTCTGTTTCCTTGCTGCAGGCAGCCAGCAAAATTGCAATCAACAATATGGAACACAACTTGCCCCAGCTGCACGCAGCAGCCTTTAGAAACAGAGGGTGAACAAATGATTTTTTTAACATAACACAAAATTTATATTGATTGTAAACTATTTTCCAAATTTAAGAACAGCCCCCAGAGTGAAACGGCGGCCCGGCAGAGGCCACCTCTGAACCAGCTCATACCTCACATCGAACAGGTCATTGCACTCCAGACTTATTGTCATCCACTTGCGATGGTATTGAATCTTTGCGTCTGTGCAGTTGTACTGAGGGAGCACATCCTCTTCAGAAGCATAGGTCCAGTACCGCTTTGAACAATACATATGTGAAACAGAGGCCGTGAAGCCCTTGTAGAATGCCGAAAGCACAGCCGAGAACGACCACTCAGGCGAATAGAGCAGCTGATGATTGTATGAACCTTCATCGTCCTTGTCCGTGAGGTCACGCACATCCTGCCAGGTGGCTGTCACAAAAGCGGACCAATGCTCCCTGCTGTACCTTGCAGACAGGTCAACGCCGTTTGTGACCACATAGCCGCGGTTCATCATCTTCCAGTCGTATGCACCACCATTGGGGACGCATATTATCTTGTCGCTTACAGAATTGTGATAATAATCCAGCTGTACGTTCAAATCGTTTTCTTTCTTTCCGCTGGTATTGAAACTTATTCCGCAATCTAACTGCCTTGTGACTTCGGGCTTGAGATTACGGCGGCCCACGTGTGTGTAATACAGGTCATTGAGTGTGGGCGCACGGAAAATGCTTTTATAGAAAGAGCGCATGGTGAAAGCTTCGTTGAACTTGTACGATAGAAAGAATGTTGGCGAAAATCTGTTCAGACTTTGTGCGGTCTGCATCTTTGAATGGTTCTTTACATTGGTGAAAAGAAGCGATGCATCAAGGTCAAAGCCTCCGTATTTGAAACGCAGATCAGCAACTGTCTTGAAATCCAGCCTGTGCACATACGACATTCCGTAAACATTGCAGCTCAGGTTCGAGTATCTGATATCCGGTGAAATGGAGAGAGTCATCCATTTGTGTTTCAGCGAGTAGGCAAGGCCGAGATATGCATCCTGCTGGGTATATTCATTATTGTAATGGACGAATTGGTTTTCAGGGACATCCGTATTCACGTGCAGATAATCGTACGCATACCTTCCATTGATTTTGAACGAGTGTTCTCCCCAGGCATTGCTGTAGCCGGCCTGGGCGAATGTATTGATGTCCTTCTCACGGCCAATATCACCGAACTTGTCCGAAAGTCTCCTGACAATTCCACCCGGCAACCCCCTGTCAGACGAGTAGAAATATATGTGGGATGAGAAATGGTCCGTGAAATATCCTCCTTCGGCCCTTACGAACGTAATGTCCGAATTCTTTCTTACGCCTGTAGTATCTTCATATTCGGAATGATACGAGAATGGATAATTGCCGTCCGAATGGTCGTACTCAACATCCGCAAAGAAGCGGTCCTTGTAAGAACCGTGCAGCTGGGCCTTGTGGCTGTTGAACGAGCCGTATGAATATCGGGCATTCAGTTTGCTGCTTTCAGGCCTCTTTGTTTTCAGGTAAACCGTTGAGGCCGAGGCATATTCGGATGCTGTCATAAGAGGAGCCAGTTTGTTGGAATTGTACAGTTCAACCGACTCCATATTTACCAGCGAGTATTTGCCAAGGTCAACCGTTCCGTTCTGGCAGTTGGTGATTCTTATGCCATCTATGAATACGCCGGTATGCTGTGTTCCCAGCGAACGTACGTTTATTGTTTTCTGCCCGCCGAGTCCGCCGAAATCCTTTATCTGCACTCCGGCAAAGAACTTCATTGCATCGGCAACGCTGGTTGTGGAAAGCGCCTGCAGCTGCTCGCCGGAAAGCCTCTGCTGCGGTACGCTCATGCCCTGCACCACCCTTGCGGTAACAACAGCTGCATTAAGGGTATCGGTATCCTGCTTAGGCTTCTTTTCCCGCCCGGATGCTGGAATAAGGTCTTGACAAGTAAATGTTTGTGATAAGGCAATTGCTGGTGAAAGCACCATCGCTGTGGAAGACGCAAAGGCTGGCAGAAAAGCCATCGCTGTGGAAAATGATAGAAATAAGCCCGCCGCAAACGAGATCATAAGCCGTGTCCTTTTGCAGAAGCCGTTTCAAAAGCTTCTGAAGTTAGTAACCGGACATATTCCGCAGGGGCAAATATTATGAACGAATACACGGCACACAAAGTGCCAGATGTCATCTATCCCGTGCTCCCGCAGGTTGATATGTCAAAAGCTTGAAGGCAGGTCTTCTGGCTTGTTCCCAGTTTCGGCACCTTCCCGGTATTACCCAGTGGTTTAGAAGCCGAACTTCTTCTGGAACTTACAGCAGCGGGTACTGCTCAGGATTCACACCTGATTCCCTATTAATCCGCATCCATGAAAGGATGCTGGAACCTTAAGCATTGCAAATGTAGTACATTCTTCCCGAATTTGCAACAACAATGTATGTGAGAATTTAACAAGTTAATTCGCCTGACATAAGGCGTGGCAGTAATGAATCTCTGAGTTGTTGAAGTTTCGTATTTTCTTTCAAGTTTTTGATAGATTTATCAAGAATCGGTTGCGCCTGCTCCTCTAAATTATGATTTATGCGGTTGTTGAGAGCAATCTTACCATCTAAGCTTTTTAGAATAGCAGAAACTCGCTTTTGAGTGGATATCGATGGCAAAGAGATCTCTTGTTTAGATAGAGTCTGAACAGATAAGCCAGGTTGGGCAGATTGGTATCTGCTTTCTCATTTCCAACGACCACTATTGCGTGCTCTGTCATGTATGCAGAGCCATTAAAATATCTTACATTACCACAATATGCTCCCTGCCTACCTATGACGCCACATTCCCCTTTAAAATTGCTTTGGACAGCATAACCACGCACTCCATTACCTCCGATAACTGGATATTCCCCATAAGGAGTTACTAGAGAAGAGGAAATACTTTTACCACTTTTCAATCTAGAACATACCTCACCAAGTTTATATGTTTTCCATTCTTCCATAAATGAGCATAATTTTTAAAACAGGAATATTTTAGCTATACTTACATTGTAATGGATTTTCATAAGAGAGTCGCTCTCTCATGTTTTTGCAAGCCATCCGGAGGCACCGGCTTTTTTATTATTTTTTCAAATTCGCTCTCAAATCAAAAAAAGTTTATACCTTTGCATTAACGATATGATTTTTAGCTATTGAGAAGAGGCAAGCTCTCGATGCTTTATTACAACAGGGTATTTATTTTCGAAAGGAATGGATACCCTGTTTCTTTGAAAGAAAACGGATGGCGTACTACTATGTAAGCCGCCCAATGCTCTCAAATAGCAATCAATCATTTTATTATGAAAATTCATATCGTCATTAAAAGCATTCGAGAGCGCCTTACAATAGTCTGTGAGGAAGAGCCCCGTAAACGAATCCGCGTCAGAGGCCACTTCAGAGTGGTCGGCGGCCGGAAAGTTTACGTCAAAACGCATTACCGGAAACGGTAATTGAAACAACTTCTTCCCATCCGTTCGAAAGCCATCTGTGTGCCTACAGGTGGCTTTCGTTATTTTTATATGGCGCTTTATCTCGTGCATAGGGAATTTTGTAAATGAATAAATTTAGCGGCAGGTCACTTGATAAACACAGGAGCTGTTTCAAGCGAACGCGACACATCCTGCCTGAACTCCTTGTCAAGATGAACGGAAACAGAATCTATCACGGTACTGGCATCCTTGCAAAGGAAAAGCATGTAATCACCTGCCGGAGCAATCCAGGCGGACTGTTCGCTGTTGAAAGAAGCCAGTTCGCTTACAGGAAAACTCAAGATATATTTATGTTCAGATGTGTCCAGATCATAAGATTTCAACACTTCGGTCTTGAGGAAAGCCTTGAGTTCGAGCGCAGGTGAATCTGTGGCATTGCTGCGGGCATAAATCTGAATCACATCCTTTCCCTCACACAGA
>JAZRWT010000198.1:0-4127 GCA_045599845.1 Candidatus Egerieisoma sp.
TGTTGTAAAACTATAATCGCCGAACTCAGCCATCGCACTTGCACACCAACGAGTGCTCTCTTTCATTTTGTTCAGAACTTGACAAATTGATGTTAAACGCCTGGAAACAGGTATATTATAGTATATTATTTACGTATGAAAAAAAGTTTTTTTGTAATATTGGCAAGCGTTGCTGTCAGTTGCATTTGTTCAGCTGCAATAGCACACCATATCTGTGCGGATCCTGCTGATTGCACTTCATCCGTAACTTGTAGAACTCAGGCTTCGGCACTTGATTATGACGGGGTATTTGCAGGTGCTGCTCCTGATTTCGTATATGCTGCAGAAAACAGTGTTGATGCAGTTGTGAACGTAAAGGTTGTGAAACAGACGGCGGTTCCCCGTAACATGTCATTCCTGCAGCAATTTTTCGGTTACGACATTCAGCCTCAACAATCCTTGAGCAGCGGCTCGGGAGTGATTATTACTCAGGACGGATATATTGTAACGAACAATCACGTTGTTGAGGGCAGCTCCCAGCTTCTTGTAACCCTGAACAATCAGAAATCGTTTGCAGCCAGCGTTGTTGGAAGCGATCCAGTAACGGATATAGCACTTATTAAAATTGAATCGGACAGTCTTCCAACCATACCTATGGGTGATTCAGACAGCCTTCGCCTTGGACAATGGGTTCTTGCTATAGGATGTCCGTACAGCATGAACAATACTGTTACCGCCGGCATTGTAAGTGCAAAAGGCAGGGCTCTTGATAATGGAAACGGCAACAAGATTGAGTCATATATCCAGACCGATGCCGCAGTGAATCCAGGAAACAGCGGTGGTGCTCTAGTGAACCTTAAAGGCGAGCTGGTTGGAATCAATACCGCAATTGCTTCCCCTACAGGTGCATTTGCCGGTTATTCGTTCGCAGTTCCATCCACCATTGTTAAGAAAATCGTAGCCGATATGCTTCAATATGGCAAAGTGCAGAGGGCGCAGCTTGGAGTTATGATGACAACTCTCAATACCGAGGTGGCCAGATATCTTGGAGTGAGTGACCGTACACAAGGAGCCGTTGTTACCGATCTGGTGCCGGACGGGCCTGCGCAGAAGGCCGGAATCAAGGTCAATGACATCATAACCGCAGTGGACGGGCACAAGATTACTTCAGCAAACGAACTTCAGGAAAGAATCAATATCCACCGTCCTGGCGATGGTGTAGTGATATCTGTGATGCGTTCTGAAAAGGCCATGGATATCACAGTTACTCTTCAGGTACTAGAACAAAATTTATTTTGGAATTTTGATAAATAAGGTTATTTTTGCGAGCTTATTAAAGTACAATGAGGCAGTTAAAAATAACTAAATCAATTACAAACAGAGAGAGCGCATCTCTGGACAAGTACCTGCAGGAGATAGGTAGGGAAGAACTTATAACCGTTGAGGAAGAGGTTGAGCTGGCCCAAAGAATAAGGAAAGGTGACCAGGAAGCACTGGACAAACTTACAAGAGCAAATCTAAGGTTTGTTGTATCAGTGGCTAAACAGTACCAGAACCAAGGTTTAAGTCTTCCGGATCTGATCAATGAGGGAAATCTCGGACTTATCAAGGCTGCTGAAAAATTTGATGAGACAAGAGGCTTCAAGTTCATTTCATACGCCGTGTGGTGGATTAGACAGTCCATACTCCAGGCTTTGGCAGAGCAGTCCCGCATTGTAAGATTGCCTTTGAACCAGGTGGGTTCCTTGAACAAAATCAACAAGGCTCTGTCTCAGTTCGAACAAAAGAACGAACGTATGCCTTCTCCGGATGAACTGGCTGAAATGCTGGACATTCCAAGGGAGAAAATCATTGATTCACTCCGTGTGAGCGGCCGGCATGTTTCGGTTGACGCTCCTTTCGTGGAGGGTGAGGAGAACAGCCTTCTGGATGTCCTTCCGAACACGGATTCTCCAAATGCAGACAGAGGTCTTGTAAACGAGTCTTTGAACAAGGAAATAGAAAGGTCACTTTCAACTCTTACAGAGCGCGAGCGTGACATTGTCAAGTATTTCTTTGGAATTGGAACTCAGGAAATGACTCTTGAGGAGATTGGCGAGTATTTCGGTCTTACACGCGAGCGCGTAAGGCAGATCAAGGAGAAAGCCATTCGCAGACTCAGACATAGCGCACGAAGCAAATTGCTCAAAAGCTATTTGTAGAGAAACAAGAGAAGCCGGCCAGAAATCACTTTTTGGTCGGCTTCTTTTTATTGTTTTGATATAGTTATTTATCCTCTGACTTCTTTTCCTTGTGCTTCTTTTCAACCTTGGCGTTCTTTACGTATTTGTCAAGCCATGCGCCTGTTTCATAAAGCATGTCGAGTGTTGTTTCAATGCCGTAGTAGCTATGGCTCTCGTATGGCATCTGCAGATAACGTGCCGTACAGCCATTGTAAACGTAAGCATCGTACAGCCTCTGGCTCTGAACAGGGAATGTACCCATGTTCGCATCCATCTGGCCGTGAATCAGCAGAATTGCATCCTTCATCTTGTGGGCGTAATTGAATGGAGACATCTTGTTGTACATCTCCTGAGCCTCCCAATAGCTTCTTCTTTCATGCTGGAAGCCGAAAGGTGTGAGAGAACGGTTATAACCGCCGCTGCGTGCAATTCCCGCCTTGAACAAACGTGTATGGTTGAGCAGGTTGGCTGTCATATAAGCGCCGTAAGAATGTCCGCCAACACCAATCCTGTTTCTGTCACCAATCTGAATTGAATCGCATATGAAATCAACGGCAGCCTCCGCGCTCATTATCATCTGAGGCAGGAAGCGGTTGTTAGGAAGCGAATCCTTATGTTCAGATATGATGGCCATTGTGAAACCGTCAAGGACAGCATATCCCTGTGTAGCCCATATCATTGCGGAACCATAGGTAGGCTTTACAAAATTGTTGTGTGATGTCCTGTCTTTCTCGCATTCTGCAAAGCACTTGTATTCATACGGATATGTCCACATGAAAACAGGAAGCTTCCCGTCTTTTTCCTTGTCGTAACCGGCAGGCAGATAAAGGTTTGCGTAGCATTTCAGACCATCTTTCCTTGTATAGCTTACAAACTGTCTGGTAACAAGGCCCTTGATTTGTGGAACAGGATTCTCGAAATGGCTTATCTGTCTTGAACTGATTTTCTTTCCCTTTATTGACGTTTCCCATATATCAGGAACAACCGTGTACTCCTCCTTGGTCTCAAGGAAGGCAAAGTTCTTGAAATTGCTGATACCTATGAATTTTTCAAGGACAGTAGAGCCTGATGTCCAGATGTTGCTTATCTTGCCGTCCTTGAGTGAGATCTTGTCAATGAAACTGGTCTTGAAGCCATTGGCATCAGGCCTGTCATTGCCTTTCATGTAAATGAAGGAAGCCTTTGCATCTGTCCAAACAACCTCTCTGCCATAGGAGTTCTGAACCATATACGGCAAACCATATACAGGGAAGTTGCCCAGAGTATCAACCTCAGTACTCATTGTTACAAGCACTTTATGTGCAATCATTGTATCACAAGGAACGAAACTTGCTAATCTGCTGAACTTCTCCTTTGAAGAGCTTTCGGTGAAGAAGGCAAGTTTCTCGCCAGACCAGAGGATAGGGCCTGAAATCCTGTACTCTGCGGAAAGAACTATCTGCTTGTCTGTCTCAAAATTGAAAGGTGCCTGGCACTGATATACCTTATTGGTATACTTGTACTCAGGTTTTTCCTCCTTCTCTTTTTTCACTGCCGATGGTTCCTTGACATTCGCCGTATCCTTGGCTGCTGTGGTATCCTTGGCAACTTTTTCCTTTTCAGGAGTGGATGTCTCCCTCCATACCAAGGTTGCCGGCTGGTCTGCCCTCCACTCGAATCCCACAGGTTTTGGTTCCTTGGACTTCTTGTCCTTTTTCTCTTTGTGCTCCGCATCCTCCTTTTTGGTACCATCATTGAGCATTTTCACAACTTTGCCGTCAAGGTCAATGATATACTGTTTGCTTGGGAAGCTGTTGTGAGTCTGGATGTACGAATATGGATGATGTTCAGTTGTAACCATTATGTACTGTCCGTCAGGTGATGTCCTGTAACTGCGATACACAGCTTTATCTCCAATAAGCCTGCAACCTTAAGTCGGATCGTAGC
>JAZRWT010000199.1:0-4636 GCA_045599845.1 Candidatus Egerieisoma sp.
CCTATACCAGGTATGCGTTTCAGCAAGGTAGTATCAGCAGTATTAAGGTCAACCGGAGTCAAAGCCGTAAATTTGTTTCCGTTGCCATGTATTGACTTTGAACGTGAATCAGCAGAATGATTACCATCATTGCCAGCACGAGTATTGTCAGATAATGATGTTTTTGGAAGTGATGAAGATTGTGCAGAATAATAATCCTTCCCAATTGGGTATTTAGTTCTTCTTTCCGAGTACTTCCTGTCTATCACAATCAAAGGCAAAAGACGGTCGATGTCCTCGTCTTCCAGACAATTGAGACGGGCTATATCAAGTGGCTTGCGGAATACTGCACCTGCCTGCCTGTAACGGAGAAAGGCATGGACCTGGAAGGGACGGAGTCCATTGCGGAGAAGTGTCACGGAATCTACGGTATTGGGATCAAAGACCGTAGATTCTGCCTTTTCCCGCGAGGCATCTGCAGATGTTGCTTCCGAGGATGAGGAAGAAGAATCATGGGATAAGGAATCGGAAGCCGTGGCACGTGGAGCGGAACTGTCCCCGGTATTGGTACCAAACAGGACAATTGCAGCAACAATGATTACTGCCACTACTGACAACACCATGATTGCACGCCGGTCACCCTTATTGAAATACAAGTTGCTCATACTATATTCAATTCAACTTTCGCAAGTTTCTGACTTGCTCAGATACTTTCAGTAGATTAGGAGTTAAAGGGAGTTAAGCATTTTAATGCCGTTAGCCATTAGCCGTTGGCCATTAGCTTTTCACTTTTCTACTAAAAGTTGAGCCCAGCGAAACTCATATCATATTATTTTTATTCTTTGCAAACATTTGCGAACATTTTGCAAATATTTGAATATTATTGCAAACTGATTTTATTGCCGTTTCTTCCGTAATGTCTTACCTTTGCACCGTAATTTACATCAGATCATGAATAAACTGTATGACGAGTCAGGTGAAGTGAATACCGGAGAAGTGAAAGCATTAATCCCAGACGAAAGAAGCACCGATGACCGATATGGCCCACGGTGCTCCCATCATACATTATAGAAGTAATTTTTGTAAACGTTAACGTTATGCCTGCATTAAAGTCGCGAGACTTGGGTGCAGGCTTTTATTTTGTTTACTTATGTGCTTCACACCACTTTCTTGCATTGACGAATGCCTCAATCCAAGGAGTGACATCATCCTTCAGACGGTCTGCAGGATAATTTGCCATCTGCCAAGGGAAGATAGCACGCTCAAGGTGCGGCATCATGGCAAGGTGACGGCCGTCAGCAGAACAAAGGCCTGCTACATTGTAGTCAGAACCGTTAGGGTTTGCAGGATAGCCTTCATAGTTGTACTTGGCAACTACGCTGTACTCACTTTCAGGACGTGGCAGACAGAACTTACCTTCTCCGTGTGCAACCCAGATACCGAGTTTGTTGCCGCTGAGAGAACCGAAGAGAACTGAATCATTCTGAGGAATATTGAGTGTGAGGAATCCACTTTCAAACTTGTGAGAAGTATTGTGGTCCATCTTACCCTCAACACCGAGCAATCCAAGTTCCATCATAAGTTGGCAACCGTTGCAGATACCGAGTGAGAGTGTGTCAGGACGGCTGTAGAAACGGTCGAGTGCTGCCTTTGCCTTTGGATTGAAGAGGAATGCACCAGCCCATCCCTTGGCAGAACCAAGTACGTCACTATTTGAGAATCCTCCGCAGAACACAATCATCTGGATGTCGTCGAGAGTTTCGCGACCGCTTACAAGGTCAGTCATCATAACGTCCTTCACGTCAAATCCTGCGAGATAAAGACTGTAAGCCATTTCGCGCTCACCGTTTGTACCCTTCTCACGAATGATAGCAGCCTTAGGAGCCTTACCCTCATTTGCCTTGCGGTCAGGAGAGATACCATACTGAGCAAAACTACCAGTGAAGTTATCGTTGAACTTATGTTCTATTGGTTCGTTCTTGTAATTCCTGAAACGTTCATCAGCCATTCCGTTGAAACTCTGCTTACGGTCGAGTTCGTGAGAAGTAGAATACCACACATCACGCAATTCATCAATGTCAAACGAAAGTTTGCTGCCCTTGACGCTGATCTTGCGACCGCATACAGGCTTACCAATCTGAGCAAATGCAATACCGTCACGACGGAGCAAAGCCTCAACGGTTTCCTTGTTTTCGTCGGCAACCTGAATCACAACTCCAGGGTTTTCTGCAAAGAGAATCTTTACAAGGTCTTTCTCTGCTATTGACTTGAAATCCATTTCAAGACCGCCTTCACGGTTTGCAAAACACATTTCGAGCAATGTGGTGATAAGACCACCGGCACTTATGTCGTGACCAGCAAGAAGAAGTTCTTCCTTAACCAAATCCTGAACTGCAAGGAATGCGTCACGGAAATATTCAGGATTCTTGACAGTAGGTACGTCGCTGCCGATCTTGCCAAGGCTCTGTGCAAATGCACTACCGCCAAGACGGAGACTGTCGAATGAGAAATCAATATGGTAAAGTACGGAAGCAGCAGGTTTGATTACAGGAGAAACCACCTTGCGGATGTCACTTACCTCACCACCGCTGCTTACGATTACAGTTCCCGGACTTATTACCTTTGTACCGTCAGGATATTTCTGAGTCATTGAAAGACTGTCCTTGCCGGTAGGTACATTAACCTGAAGTGAACAGCAGAAATCGCTTAATGCCTGAACACCTTCATAAAGACGTGCATCCTCACCCTTCTGTGAGCGACAAGGCCACATCCAGTTGGCTGAAAGGCTTACGCTGTCGAGTCCTTCTGCCATAGGAGCCCATACAATGTTAGTAAGGGATTCAGCCACAGAAAGCACACTACCCGCAGCCGGGTCAGCAAGACCAGCCTGAGGAGCATGACCTATTGCTGTTGCGATACCAGCCTTTCCACGATAGTCGAGGGCAACCACACCACAGTCGCTGAGAGGCAACTGAATCTCACCCTGACATTGCTGACGTGCAATCTTGCCAGTTACGGAACGGTCAACCTTGTTGGTCAGCCAATCCTTACAAGCAACAGCCTCCAGACGGAGCACGTTCTTCAGATAGTCATTTATATTGGATTGAGTGTAAGACACATCCTCGTATGTATGTTCAACGGTTTCGTCCACCATCACGGTCTTTGGAGAATGACCGAACATCTGAGCAACCTCAAGGTCGAACGGACGAACACCGTCACCCTGTTCAAATGCAAAGTGAGCATCACCGGTAGTTTCACCAACTACATACAGCGGAGCACGTTCACGTTCTGCAATCTTTCTTACATGGTCAATATGAGCCTCATCAATGAGCAATCCCATACGTTCCTGACTCTCGTTCGCAATAATTTCCTTGGAACTGAGTGTCTGGTCACCGATAGGGAGTTTTGTCATATCGATAGTACCGCCACATTCCTCAACAAGTTCAGACAGACAGTTTACGTGACCTGCACTTCCGTGGTCGTGAATGGAAACGATTGGATTTACATCTTCCTCACAGAGAGCACGTACAAGGTTGTTGGCACGCTTCTGCATTTCAGGATTTGCACGCTGAACAGCATTGAGTTCGATACCGCTGCTGTAACGGCCCGTATCAACAGAACTTACACTACCGCCACCAAGACCGATGCGGTAATTGTCACCACCCACAACTACAATCTTGTTGCCCTTCTGAGGTTCACCCTTCAGACAGTCGCGCTTGGTTCCGTAACCTACACCTCCGGCAAGCATGATAACCTTGTCGTAACCATAGAGAGGTTCGGCAGCAGAAGATTCCTGATGTTCGAAAGTAAGTACAGAACCACAAATCAATGGCTGACCGAACTTGTTACCGAAATCACTTGCACCGTTTGAAGCCTTGATGAGAATCTGTTCAGGAGTCTGATAAAGCCAATGACGAGCAGGAATAGCAGTCTTTCCTTCAGGAACCTGAAGAGGACTTCTGTAACTAGTCATGTAAACAGCAGTACCGGCGATAGGCCAGGAACCTACACCACCACCCATACGGTCACGGATTTCACCACCGGTACCGGTAGCCGCACCGTTGAAAGGCTCTACCGTAGTAGGGAAATTATGAGTTTCAGCCTTCAGGGAAATGACAGATTCAATTGGTTTGGTTACGAAGTAGTCACTTGTACTGTGATCCTTCGGAGCAAACTGCTCAACTACAGGACCCTGTGAAAATGCTACATTGTCCTTGTAAGCAGATATAATCTTGTTTGGATTTTCCTTGGTAGTCTTCTTGATCATTGAGAAAAGACTGCTTTCCTTTTCTTCTCCGTCAATGATAAATGTACCGCCGAATATTTTGTGACGGCAATGCTCGGAATTGATCTGGGCAAAACCAAACACTTCAGAATCCGTAAGTTTACGTCCGAGTTGACCTTCAACCTTATGCAGATATTCAATTTCTTCAGGGCTGAGAGCCAAACCTTCCTGCTCATTATATTCTTCAAGGTTCTCAATGTAAAGAATAGGAGCAGGTTGAATGTTTACAGTAAAGATATCCTGGTCAAGTCCTTCATATCTGCGCTGAAGCATAGGGTCAAAACCCTCGTCAGAACCAGAAGACCTGAAATATTCCTCGATACGCTGTACCCCCTCAATACTCATGTTCTGTGTTATTTCCACAGCATTGGT
>JAZRWT010000200.1:0-7610 GCA_045599845.1 Candidatus Egerieisoma sp.
GCTCCAACACGGCGCTGATGCGCCTTTTAAGCCTGATTCTGTAGTTCGCCTATACACATGGTTTTACATCTGAGCTCATTCAAATAGCTTGCAATTTTGCCTTGTAGAGAGTAACTTTACAAGTTGAACAGTCAAAAATGAGCGACTATGGCCAAAATTTTCATACTTGACACAAATGTGATACTTCACGATTACAGAAGCATCTACAACTTTCAGGAAAACAATCTGGTTATTCCTATCGCTGTGCTTGAGGAAGTTGACAAATTCAAGAAGGGTAATGGTACTGTGAACTACAATGCAAGGGAATTTGTCAGACTGATAGACAGGATATCCGATCCCCGCCTGTATGGTATGGATCAGGGCTTTCCTTTGGGGAATGGATTGGGCAAACTGGCAATAGAGGTGAATCATCCTTTCCCGCCTGAGCTCAAGGATTGCTTCATGGATGATTTCCAGGATCATAGGATACTTTCAACCGCTTTATGGGTAAAGAGCAGAAATCCTGACAAAGTTGTTGGCCTGGTAACAAAGGACGTGAATCTCAGACTCAAGGCCCGTGCTCTTGGAATGCTCTCAGAGGATTATC
This sequence comes from Candidatus Egerieisoma sp., assembly GCA_045599845.1. GTDB lineage: Bacteria > Bacteroidota > Bacteroidia > Bacteroidales > UBA932 > Egerieousia. The sequence continues at coordinate 587 of JAZRWT010000200.1, forward strand.
TGTCTGACCACATCAAGGAGGAGAAAATCGTTCAGAATGAGGCCCGTATAATTACTGTGAAAGGTATTGGCAAGGATATTCTTGCAAGAATCGGGAAAACAGGAGTGAAACCTTCTGAAATCGCAAGGAATCTTCCTTCTTCAATTGATATTGCCGCAAACCAATTGTTCAGAATTCTGAGTCCGTATAAAGATGGCAAGCAACAGCCGGACATTTTGGCCAGATACAACAAGAAATATGATTTGATCCAGCCTATCCAGCTGAAGGATGTTTGCGGAATAAGCCCAAGGAACAATGAGCAGAAGTTCGCAATAGACCTGCTTACAGACAGCAATCTGTCACTGGTATCGCTCACAGGAGTATCAGGCGGCGGAAAATCTCTTCTGGCTCTGGCAAGTGCCATTTCACAGTTGGGAAGGTATGATAAGGTTATGGTTGCCTGCAAGGCGGAAAGCACGGCCGGTTCAGAACTCGAACATCTGGCCTTGAACATAGATTTTGACCAGATGTACAAGTTGTTCTCTCTTCCAATGGAGGACAATCTGAGCGTGATAAGGAAACACATTGGCAGTGATCCAGAAATGGCTGAAAAGTTCGAATCATTAATAAAGAAAGAAAAAATAAGCATGGTTCCGCTTTCTCTGCTCAGGGGACGTTCGCTTTCCAAAGTCTTTCTTATAGTTGACAATGCCCAGAATCTTACACCATACGAAGTGAAAGCCATAATAACCAGAGCCGGGGAAGGTACCAAAATGGTGTTCACAGGCAATACACAGCAGATTGACCATCCTTATCTTGACCGTTGGTCAAACGGCCTTGTCCATATAACTGACAAACTTTTCGGTGAGCAGATTTTTGCACACGTGAACCTGTGCAGGGGAGAAAGGTCCGAACTTTCCGATTTGGCAGGAATCAAGCTTGGTTGAGTCATGAAGAAGAAAAAGAACAGATTTTCCAGGTTCTTGTTTATCAAACTCCCGTTGACTCTCATTTTTTTGAGTCTCATCTGGGTGCTCATACTCAAATGGCTGCCCGTTTGGGTAACTCCGCTTATGATAAAGCGTTCAATTGAGTACAAGGATGACAGCAAGTATGAGATACATAAGACATGGGTTCCCTTGACCGGGATTTCAAAGAATATGGTCAAGGCAGTAATTGCCAGTGAAGACAATCTTTTTGCTGAACATAATGGCTTTGATGCAACTGCAATAAAACAGGCTCTCAAGGAACGCGAACGTGGCAGGAAACTTCGTGGAGCAAGCACCATTTCACAGCAGACAGCAAAGAACGTATTTACTTTGTGTTCGCATACATGGGTGAGAAAATGCCTTGAGGCATATTATACTTTCCTTATAGAGAAAATATGGGGCAAGGAACGCATAATGGAAGTTTATCTTAATGTGGCCGAAATGGGTCAGGGAATCTTTGGCATTGAAGCGGCGGCACAGAAGTATTACAAAAAATCCGCTGAAAAGCTAAGTCTGTCACAGTCAGCCAGGATAACCGCCTGTCTTCCATCACCTCAAACGCGTTCTCCGTTGAGGAATACATCATATATGAGCAGACGTGAGGCTCAGATAATTGACCTTACCCACAAACTTGCCTGGCCGGACTGGGTGAGCGGTGAGAAGAAGGAGTGAAATGATAATACTTGGAACATACTTATATGGTACAAAAAACAGAACTTGAATATTTCGTGCACGAATCGTCATATGTGGATGACGGCAGCACAATTGGCAGAGGAACAAAAATCTGGCATTTCAGCCATATAATGTCGGATTGCAAAATAGGGGAGAACTGCAATATAGGGCAGAACGTTGTTGTGAGTCCCGGAGTGGTTCTCGGCAATAATGTGAAAATTCAGAACAATGTAAGCGTTTATACAGGTGTGGAGTGCGGTGACGATGTCTTTCTTGGTCCTTCCTGTGTCTTTACCAACGTAATCAATCCAAGAAGTGCGGTCAGCCGCAAGAGCGAGTATAAGAAGACATTGGTTGGCCGCGGTGCTTCCATAGGAGCCAACGCCACAATAGTCTGCGGCCACAACATAGGAGATTATGCCCTGATAGGCGCCGGCAGTGTGGTAACAAAGGATGTTCCCGCCTTTGCACTCATGGTAGGCAACCCTGCAAGGCAGCATGGCTGGATAAGCCGCAATGGGGCCAAACTTATTTTCCACAGCGATAGTTCCACAAATTCTTTTTCTTCCGTTCAGTATGCCACATGCCCTCAGACCGGTGAACGCTACATTTTGCAGGACGGCAAGGTGAGCCTCATCTGACCGGTGGCTCTTGATTTTCTGCACCCGGAGCAGTGAGGAACGGGAAATCGGGGTGTACCTCCTGGCATTTTCACCCGGAGCAGTTAGGAAGTGGCAATCGTGGTGTGGCGTGTAATGAGATTTTGATGAAAACAATTGTTCGTAATAGTTTTATGATTGAGGATTTGTTGAAGGAAGTGCCTGTGCTTGCCAAAGTTGCGGCGGCACAGGAAGTTTTGTGGATAAATCATGCAAGAAATAGTGTACACCATTCGGATAAGGCAGGTCATGATTCATCATGCTGCCTGGAAGGTTCACATGTTGAGAATGAGGCGTGCCAAGTCAGTCCGCTAATGGTGGAGGAGGCATCTGAGAGGTTGAAAAGATTCGCTCCGCTTATCATGCATTACTTTCCGGAAACGATTCCTTCGAATGGCATAATTGAATCACCGCTGCGCGAAATACCGGCCATGAAGGAGGCCCTGAATTTAAGTTTTGGCAATGATAGCAATTCCAAAGTTCCTTGCGGCCAGGAAAATGAAAGCTTTGGCCAGATGAACGGTCATTTGAAACTTGAAAATAAAGGCGGAATAGAGGGGAGGCTTTTGCTCAAGATGGACAGCCATCTGCCGGTATCAGGCTCGGTGAAGGCAAGGGGTGGTATTTACGAGGTGTTGAAACATACTGAAGATCTGGCGATTGCCGGTGGTCTACCGGTATCTCCGTCAATTCCTGAGAACAAATTGGAGAGGAATCATGCAGTTTCTGACGGAATTGGTGGCTTCAATTGTGAGAATCAAGAAGTCAGTGCCAACGGGAATTGTTTACAAGAGCATGACAATGGCATATTGAAACTTGCGGAGCCAAAGGCACGGGAGTTTTTTGCAAAACACAAAATACAGGTGGGCTCTACAGGAAATCTTGGTCTGAGCATAGGAATCATGAGTTCAGCCATTGGTTTCGAAGCAATAGTCCACATGTCAAACGATGCCAAACAATGGAAGAAGGACCTTTTGAGGGAAAGGGGTGCAAAGGTCATTGAGTATGAGGGGGATTACGGCAAGGCCGTGCAGAAAGGACGCAGTTTGTCTGACGCAGATTCTTCAAGTTATTTTGTTGACGATGAAAATTCACGTGATTTGTTCTGCGGATATGCAGTTGCCGGGGAGAGGGTAAAGGCTCAGCTTGATTCAATGAACATTGCCGTTGACTGCGAGCATCCGTTGTTTGTGTATATACCTTGCGGAGTGGGCGGTGCTCCCGGAGGCATCATTTACGGTTTGAAATTGATATACGGAAACAATGTTCACTGCTTCCTTGCTGAACCTGTTCAGGCACCGTGCATGCTTGCCGGACTTGCATCCGGCCTTTACAATAGAATCTCAGTTCAGGACCTTGGTTTGAGCGGTAAGACTCAGGCGGACGGACTGGCGGTTGGAAGACCATCGGCCCTGGTAGGCAGGATTATTCATCCGTTGCTCAGCGGTGAGGCCACTGTTTATGACAGCAGGCTTGGGGAGTATCTGAAAATGCTTTGGAAAAGTGAGGGAATCTTCATAGAACCTAGCGCCTGTGCTGCATTCCAGGCCGTGACCGCTTTGCATACAACTGAGGAGGGGAAAAGGTATATTGCTGAAAATCAGCTTGAAGGGAAGATGCACAACGCAACTCATATTGTATGGGCTACTGGAGGCAATATGGTGCCTCAAGCCCTGCGTGAAGAATTGATTGGTCAATGAATCAAGTAGTTTCGCAAGTTTTCTGTAAATTCTTGAATGAAATGAATCGCTTGCTTGCGAAACATAAGTTACTAATATCTATGAAATATGAAAACAAGACTTATCTGTACAGTGTCAATGGTGTTTGCTCTGCTTGCCACGTTCAATCTTGAGGCAGAGGCAGCCAATCCTAGAAAGGAGAAAAAGGGTTCAAAGGATGTTGTTGAGAAACTATCGCCAGTGAAAAGTAATGACAAAGGATATTACAAGGATGTATTCTTTGATTCTGGGATAGGGGTGAATACGCGTGATGACCATCCTGCGGCTCGTTTGGCTGGCAAGAGTTTTGAGTATTTCAGGACGGTTGATGATGATGAGTGCTGTCAGATTGATACAATCAGGCAGACAGAAATGATTGTGGGGTCTGCGATTGATGAGAACGGTGTCCTACTGTATCCCGATGGTGCACCACGTTTCCGCATGTTCTTCGTGCACGGTGGCAATTCAAGGGGTCACGGAGCATCGCTGGGAGAAACCGGACGTCAGAGAATAAGGGATTTCTATGCTGCAGGTGGCTCTTATGCGGGCACTTGCGCCGGAGCTCTGATTTGCAGCCAGGGCTATGACAAGTATCCGAACTATGAGGATTATTTCCATATCTGGCCAGGTCACGTGACTCATACCGGCATGCATCGCAGCTTTACATACATTACAATAGAGGAAGGAAGTCCGTTGCTGAATTATTATCAGTTCGGAGATGACATGCAGGTTGACAGCGTACGTCACAATGCCGGTTGCTATATGAACAACGATGAAACCTATCCTATGCCTGAAGGGACTGAAATTCTTGCCCGTTACAAGGTGCTGGATTCATTGAACGGCAGAAAGGTGGCAAACAATGGCAGGGTAGCCTGCTGGGCATATAAAGCCAACGAGCAGTCCGGCCGTCTTGTTGTGATAGGCTCGCATCCGGAGGACATGATTTCCGGTGACCGTCTGCAGCTTATGTGCGCCATGGAACTTTATGCAATGGACGGCAATGCTCCTGCAAAGGTCAAGGCCGCTCTGGTCCCGGGTCAGGAACGCCGTATGGACAGAAGCACTCACGATAGTATGCCGGAATTCACAAAAATTGGTGACAGGCAGTATCATCATTTCACGGTGGATGTTCCAGAGGGAACCGATTCTCTTACTATTTCCGTTAAAGGAGTTCGTGGCAATGACAATTATGATGTGTTCATTTTTGCAAATCCAGGAGACTTTGCTTTCCGCGAGAATGCCAAATATCAGGATATCGCACTTGGAATGAACAAGGAATACAGGATAGTTTCCCCAAAGGCCGGCAAGATGTACATTTCAGTGTACTGCGATACAACAGTGGATACCGTGAAAAGCCCTAACGGAACACAATACACAGGCCGTGTTGATGTCCTGAACGGCGTGCCGTATATAATCAAGGTTCAGTGCACCAGCGCTTTGCAGTAAGAATGATGCAGTTAGAGTTCACGCATCATGTATAATCTGACAAGGATTTCGTACAGACGCGATTCGCGTCTGTACGAAAAAATCATTTGCCCAGACGGATGAAACCAACTTATGGTATTCAAAATTCCGGCAGGAATAGAGGGGAAATCTTGCAAATTTGTTTAATATCTACAGAATCCGGAGAGCTATGGATGCACAGGCTTCAGCATCGGCCAGTGCGTGATGGTGATTGGTCAGATCATATCCACAAGCAGCAGCCACAGTCTGCAGCTGATGATTTGGCAAAGAGCATCCGAAATACCGCCTTGATGCGGCCAGAGTATCGTAGAACTGGTAATCTGGATAATCCATCCTATATACTCTGAATACAGCTTTCAAGCATCCTTCATCAAACCTTGCATTATGCGCTACAAGCGGCAAGCCTTTGATTAGTGGCGCAATCTTCTCCCAGACATACGGGAATACCGGTGCATCATCGGTATCGGCTTCACATAATCCATGAACTTTTTGGCAGAACCATTTGTAATATTCCGGCTCCGGATGAATCAGTGAATAGAACTTATCGATAATCTCTCCATCCCTCACAACGACAATGCCCACTGAGCAGACGCTGGTAGGACATTCATTAGCAGTCTCAAAATCTATGGCGGCGAAAGTCTTCATTGAAATTTGCTTGCTGATGCAAAATTAAGGCTTACTAATCAGAAATCCTATCTGATTACCCCGATTCCAGTTGAACTACGGTATAATTCAAATCTCATAAATGCGGTGTATACAAAACCGTCGTTTAACAGCGTCATTCCCTATGCTTTTTACGCTGTGAACACCCTCACGACCATAACTTGTTTGATTCATGAATAACTATGTTTTGGTGAATGTTGTTATTCGTGAAAGGGTGCGGAAGAATAGTTTTATCAGATGGAGGCCATCTCCCTGCCTATCTGCCTTATGGTATTCAGGATCTGCTCGGTGCGTTGAGCTGATGGCTTCTTGATGCCGTAAATATATCTTGAAAGAAGGCTCTTGTTGATACCTATCGTGCGAGCCACTTCGGAAACATTCAACTGGGGGAACCTGTTGAAGATGTCAGCAATGGGATTGTCCATATCAGGTTCCGCGGACTCGAAGAAACTGCTGATATGAATATCCTCATCAATTTCGTCCCAATGGATATCATCGCCCTCCAGACCAATCTCGTATTTGGCTCGCTGTTCATCCGTAGCCTCCAAAAGAAGGGGAAATGCTTCCAACGGGCGACTGTATGTGTTGTTCCGATCGGTCAGTATATATATCCGACCATCATCGAACCAAAGTTTGATAATTGCTTCCATAATGTTAGTCCTCATCAAAATATTCGTTGCAAGATTTGATAAGCTCTTCTTTATATTGCTTTTCAGCATCTACGGCCTTCTTCAAATCCGCAGGCTTCAATCCATTGTTCTCTACAACCTCCGCTGTTTCGATGTTGATTTTTGCTTTGCCATCTCCATTCTTGACATGAACGTGCATAGGAAGATGTTCATCTGAATAGAAGAAGAAACGAAGGCCGAATAGAAATAAG